>DAIOXG010000043.1:0-13535 GCA_036758085.1 Prevotella sp.
TAACGACTGTGTATTGCCTTGAAAAAACTGTCAAGGAAGTTGTCGAAATCTCCTTTGTCGAAACTTACCACGGCGTCATGGTATTCACGATCGGCTTTTGATTCAGACAGAGCTTTGTTTATTATTGTCTGATTGTTGTAATTACGAGAGAACGACACGACTTCAGACCTTACAAAAATATCCCGTCGATGAATAGGCTCCTTCAGGCTGATGCCTTCGAGCGAGGTACAACGAGAAAGGGCTACGTATGTTTGACCGCCGGCAAAGACTCCTCCCGTAAAATCGATATTTACGCGACGAAAAGTCAAGCCCTGACTCTTGTGAACAGTAATTGCCCAGGCGAGTCGAATTGGAAACTGAACATACACTCCAATTTCTTCTTCATCTATCTTCTTCTCTTGCTCATTGTAAGTATAACGGACATTACTCCAAGACGCACGCTCTACTTCAAACTCTTTTCCCTCATCGGTAACGATATACAATATTCCCTCGTCTTCATCAATTGCCTCTACAATACCAAGTGTGCCGTTTACCCAACGCTTATCAAGGTCGTTTTTTATAAATATCACCTGTGCCCCGACTTTTATATCAAGCTGTATAGGGGTAGGAAGACTGCTTTCCGGAAACTCCCCCTTTATCTCTCCCATAAAAATCGTTGGTTCACCGGGTAACTGTTTCAACTTCTGGTCATTTATAAAGTCCACAGTATCACGGCGTGTCGATAGAGTTATGGCAAGTGCATTATCGTGCTTATCTACTTCTGCATCTACCCTATTGTTTAAGAGGACAAGGTCGTTGTCGGCAACAGCATTCGTGCGGATATGATCGAGGATGCTGATAAATGTAGGGTCTGACTGTCGATAAACCTTACGCAACTCAATACTGACAAGCTGGAACTCACGAAACACATGGGCATCAAAGAAATATGCCGACGGATAAAAGGGACGTAAGAACTGGCGGTCTTCTTCTCTTACTACAGGCTCAAGCTGGTACACATCACCAACAAGCAGGAGTTGCTTGCCGCCAAACGGTTCTCGCATATTGCGGGAATAAATACGCAACACCTTGTCGACAAAATCGATAATGTCGGCACGTACCATACTAATCTCGTCGATTATTATCAGCTCCACCTCACGAAGTATCTTGCGCTTCTCACCGTTATACTTCAATGTTTCCTTGATATTACGGTTGGAGAAACGGGAATCTGTGGGAATAAGGGGATGAAACGGTATCTTGAAAAAACTGTGGAGTGTTGACCCTCCGGCATTTATTGCAGCAATGCCCGTAGGGGCAAGCACGACATGCTTTTTCTTTGTATGCTGACAGATATAACGTAAGAATGTAGACTTACCCGTCCCCGCCTTTCCTGTAAGGAAAAGCGAACGACGGGTATAGTTTATGATTTGGAGTGCCTTTTTGAACTCCTCGTTTGTCGTATCTATGATATTCTCAGAACCAGTCAATTCTTAAATTTTTCAATCTTAAAATCTTCAAAATCTTTCAATTTTTCAAACTTTAAATCTTTCAATCTTTAAAAGTCATCGAGCGACATCTGCTGCGACTTCGGCTTTTGATGCTTCTTACTTTCCGAACTTGCAGCGTTGCTATTATGACTTTCCTCACTGGCGGCATTATGGTTTGATGCTCCTTCTCCATTACCTTCATGAATAACATTTCCGTTTTCATCAAGCATCTGTATATCCTCCATGTCGCCAATAACCTGCGTACTGTCGATACGGGTCGTGTCGCGACGTGCTGGAGCATAGCTTGCACAGTTATACATGCCATATGCAATATCATCATCATGAGGTTTGTCAAACTTGGCATGATATTTCTTGAAAGCAGGGTCTTTCATCAGAGCCTGTATAAAATATCCACATACCGGCAATGCCGTCCTACTACCTTGTCCCAAGGCTCCTGTCCGGAAGTGGATACAGCGGTACTCTCCTCCTACCCATGCTCCGCAAACGAGTTTTGGACTTACGCACATAAACCATGCATCAGAGTGGTTGTTTGTTGTTCCTGTCTTTCCTCCGAAGTCGGTATCGCGTGCCGTATCGGTATATGCCCAAAGACTTTGTGATGTTCCACCCGGCTCACGCATACCGCCAATGAGCAACTGCTGCATGAAGAAAGCACTCTTATACGGTATCGCCTGTTGCTTTTCCTGTGGGGCAGTGTATACTTCCTTGCCATCCTTGTCGACAATCTTTGTTACAAGCATCGGCAATACATGCGATCCATTGTTGGCAACACAGCAATATGCATTCACCATATCGAGAAGTTTTACGTCTGACGAGCCGAGAGCAAGCGACGGAGTATCGTCGAGCGGATTCGTAATACCCATCTGATGGGCTGTATTGATAATATTCTTTATGCCCATCTCCTGTCCGAGACGTACGGCAATAGAGTTTATACTCTTGGCAAATGCGCTCTTCAGTGGTATGGAATCTCCGGAGAATCTACCGTTGGCATTGGTTGGTGTCCAGAGAGTATTCTCATGTTTTATCTTGTCGTACACCTCCATACGGATATATTCGTCACGACGCTTGTCACATGGAGTGAGTCCCTGATTCATAGCCTCTGTATAGACAAAGAGCTTGAAGGTTGAACCAGGCTGACGGTCGGCAGTAACCTTGTCATATTTCCATGTATCGAAGTCGATATCACCAACCCACGCTCTGACGGCTCCAGTCTGAGGCTCCATGGCAACAAAGGCGCAATGCATAAATTTCACCATATAGCGCACGGAATCTGCTATACTCATTTCCTGCTCTATTGTACCCTTTTCATAATCGAAAAGTTTTACCTTATGAGGTTTGTTGACATAATAAGCTACAGAATCAGGATTATTCGGGAAACGAGCCAAGAGCTGTTGGTAACCAGGTTGTTTCTGAAGTATACCTTCTATGAAACCAGGTATTACATTGCCGTTTTCATCGCGCCAAGGATCCTGTCCACTCCAGTGGCTGTTAAAATTGCGCTGCACCTGTCGCATCTGCTTCGTAACAGCAGCCTCAGCATATTTCTGCATACGGGTGTCAATGGTGGTATATATCTTCAAACCACTCGAATAAAGGTCATAGCCATTGTCTTTACACCAGTCAGCAAATTCCTTAGCAACAGCTTCACGGAAGTATTTCGCCTGTCCGTCGTAATTTTCCTCAAGGTTGAAGTCAAGTTTTATCGGGAGTTGCGTCAATGAATCACAGACGGCACGCGACAGGTCTCCATGGCTTACCATATTGTTAAGAACCACATTGCGACGCGCCTTACTGTTCTCCGGATTAGACTTCGGATTGTAATAAGTCGTCGCCTTCAACATTCCAACGAGTACTGCCGCTTCTTCTGTCTTCAACTCCTTCGGCGTAGTATTGAAATACGTCTTTGCCGCAGTCTTGATTCCGTATGAGTTGGAACCGAAATCCACAGTATTGGCATACATCGTGATTATTTCTTTTTTGGAATAGACAGTTTCGAGCTTCACGGCTATAATCCATTCCTTACTCTTCATGATGAGTATCTTCAGTCCCGGAATCTTACCAAGCAAACCTGTAGAGTAGTTCTTTCTGACACGGAACATGTTCTTTGCCAGCTGCTGTGTTATCGTGGATGCTCCACGGGCACCATGGTGAGTGGCAGCATCCTTCAATGCACCGAAGAGACCAATAGGGTCTATTCCCATATGCTTATAGAAACGTTCATCCTCTGTGTCTACAAGAGCCTTGAAGAATGATGGAGCAACGTCCTCGTATTTTACAGGAGTACGATTCTCATTGAAATATTTTCCTATAAGCTTTCCGTCAGCACTGTAAATCTCAGACGCTTCATTGACTTGAGGGTCGCATATTCCGGAGAAATAACCTGGTGAACTTCCAAAGAGCCACAGAAAATTCATGTCCACCATTCCCAAATATATAAAGAAGGCAACGATTGACGAACAGAAGCCAATGAGACACTTCGTATACCAGGCTTTTCCTTTGTATAACTTCTTATACCATTTCCAAAATTGACGTATCTTGCTTATTGAGAAAGCAAGCAGTCTTTTGATTTTGTTAAACATACTGAGTCATTTTATTATTAACAATAGATACCATATTTTTTTCGGAAAACATTATGGCATGGTGCAAAAATACAAAAATACTTTATAAGTTTTTATATGTATCTATGTATTTTATGATTTCTTCAATATTATCGGGGTGAAACCAATGTATTTCGGGGTCACGACGGAACCAAGTGAGTTGTTTCCGACAGTATTTCCGGGAATCACACTGTATACGGAAAATTGCCTCGTCAAGAGAACAATTACCATCAAAATACTCAAAAAGCTCCTTGTACCCTACTGTATTCAATGCATTTATGCCTCTCTTTGGATACACTCGTTTGGCTTCATCGACAAGACCGTCTGCTACCATCTGTTCTACTCTATTGTTTATCCTTTCATATAACTCCTGACGCTCGCGGTTTAGTCCAATCTTCAGAATATTGAATGGACGCTGTTTCCGTTCGTTTTTGCGGAAAGAAGTATATGTCTTGCCTGTCATTATGCATATCTCCAAAGCATGGACAACACGCTTTGGGTTTTTACGGTCTACGATGGCATAATAGTCAGGATCACGCAGCTCGAGTTCCTGGCAAAGGGCTTCAAGTCCTTCTTCTTCATATCTTCTCTTCATCATCAAGCGTGTAGCATCATCAATGGTCGGTATATCATCTATGCCATTACACACAGAATCGATATACATCATGCTGCCGCCTGTCATAAGTGCAATATTCTTTCCACCTGAGAAATATTTATCAAGAAGAGCCATCACATCCTCCTCGTATTTCGAAGCACTGTAATAGTCGTCAAGACTAAGGTTACCAACAAAATAATGTTTAACACGCGAAAGCTGCTCATCTGTCGGAGCTGCCGTACCTATTGGTATTTCCTTAAAGACTTGCCTGGAATCTGCATTGATTATCGGAACTCCCAAATGCTCGGCAACCTTTAAGCACAATTCTGTTTTTCCTACACCCGTCGGACCAAGGATTACAACCAACGTATTATCCATATACATTATTATATATATAATGACAACAAAAAAGCTTGGAGCAGTCTACACTATATGCATAACACTCCAAGCAATATCCATTTCTCAAAAACACGACACCGTTATCTTACAATGCCACGTTTTGATGAACTTACAAAATCAATAATATAGTTTATCTCTTCACACTCAGGAAGGTTCTTGCGAATCTCTTCAATACCTTCCGCCATCAGGCCTTTTGAATACAGAAGGCGATAAGCCTCATGTATCATCTGAATCTTGTCATTGCTGAAACCACGACGACGCAAACCAATCAAGTTGATGCCACAATATTTTGTAGGATCTTTCCCGGCTATAATATATGGAGGAATGTCCTGACTGAAGCGACATCCGCCCTGTATCATTACATATCCGCCAATATGACAGAACTGATGACACAATACAGTACTGCTGACAATAGCATTGTCGTCGATAACGACCTCACCGGCAAACTTAGTGGCATTACCGATTATACATCCGCTACCCAACACACAATCGTGGGCAACATGGACACACTCCATAAGCAAATTGTTGCTGCCGACACGTGTTGTACCCTTTGATGCCGTACCGCGAGAAAGAGTAACATTCTCACGAATACTGTTGTTGTCGCCAACAATACAAGTTGTCTCCTCACCTTTATATTTCAAATCTTGAGGTTTTGTGCTAATACTTGCACCTGGAAAAAATTCATTTCCATTACCAATACGTGCTCCAGTATGGATTGTAACGCTGTTCTGCAAAATATTATTATCACCAAGCTCAGTATTCTTGTCTATATAACAAAAGGGACCGATGACATTATTGTCGCCCAACTTTGCTTCAGGGTGAACAAAAGCTAACGGACTTATCTGATTCATATCTTTATATTTTCAATAATTACTTGTTCTTTACAATCTGAGCCGTGAACGTAGCTTCAGAAACTACCTTATCGCCAACGAAAACATATCCTTTCATTGACGAGATGCCATGGCGTACCGGTGCAAGTAAATCAACCTTAAATATCAAGGTATCACCAGGAACAACCTTTTGACGGAATTTCACGTCGTCGATTTTCATGAAGTATGTAGACCATGACTTTGGATTCTCTACGGTATTGAGTACGAGCAATCCTCCACACTGCGCCATAGCCTCTATCTGCAACACTCCCGGCATAACTGGTTCTTCTGGGAAATGTCCCAGAAAGAATGGTTCATTGCTTGTTACGTTCTTCACACCAACAATACTGTTGGCACCCAATGATACAACCTTGTCAACAAGTTGCATAGGGTAACGGTGAGGAAGCAACTCACGAATGCGGTTAACATCCATTACCGGCGGCTCGTTGCAGTCGTAAATCGGAGCCTGAATCTCATGCTTCCTTATTTCGCGCCGCATCTGACGGGCAAACTTGTTGTTTATCGTATGACCAGGACGGGTTGCAATGATACGTCCCTTTATCGGTCTGCCAATGAGAGCCATATCGCCAATGATATCCAAAAGTTTATGACGAGTACACTCATTTTCCCAAACCAACGGCTTATGCTGGATATATCCAAGTTTTGTAGCATCCAGGCGTGGCACTTTCAAGAAATCAGCCAACTGGTCAAGACGCTCCTGTGTTGTCTGTTTCTCGTATATCACGATGGCATTGTCCATATCACCGCCCTTTATAAGGTTAGCCTTTAGCAGAGGTTCGATATCACGTACAAACACGAAAGTTCTTGCCTGTGCTATTTCACTGGCATAATTGTCCATTTTGTCGAGGGTGGCAAACTGGCTATTGATAAATTTCGACTCAAAAGAGCACATTGCCGTGATACTGAATTCTTCATCAGGAAGTATCGTGATGCAAGAACCTGTTTCCTCATCCTTTACCTCTATCTTATGTCGGATGATATAATAGTCTTTAGGAGCATTCTGTTCCTCAACACCAATTTCGTTTATCTTCTCGACATACATTGCTGCAGAACCGTCGAGAATAGGAAACTCAGGACCATTAACCTGAATAAAACAGTTGTCAATTCCCATTGCATAAAGTGCCGACATACCATGTTCTACAGTTGACACACGGATGTCACCTTTTCCTAATACGGTACCGCGCTGCGTATCAACAACATTCTCGGCAATGGCGTCAATCACCGGCTGTCCTTCCAAATCAATACGCTGTATTTTATAACCACTGTTTTCAGGAGCAGGATTAAACGTCACAGTGAGACTTAGTCCCGTGTGAAGTCCCTTGCCACATAGAGCAAAGCTACCTTTTAGTGTTTTCTGTTTTGCCATATATCTATTTCTTTATTTTTCGCCCAATTTTTCTTCAAGTGCCTTAACCTGCTTCTGCAGTTCATTCAGCTGTGCATACATATCCGGCAATCTACGGAACACAGCCTGTGATTTAAAGTATTTCTTCGGCTCCATCGGCGGTGTACCGATGAGAGTTTGGTCACTCTTTATATTTCCCGGCACGCCAGACTGTGCGCCCAAGAATACCTTGTCGCCGATTTTAATATGACCGGCAAGACCTACCTGACCGCCAAACATACACCAAGCACCGACTTTAGTACTTCCAGCAATACCAACCTGGGCAGACATTACAGTATTCTCGCCAATATCGGTATTATGTGCAATCTGTACAAGATTGTCAAGCTTGACACCTTTCCTCAGATAAGTGCTACCCATCGTTGAACGGTCAACACATGTGTTTGCACCGATTTCCACATTATCTTCAATTGTAACGATACCTATTTGAGGAATCTTATCATAACATTCAGCATTCGGAGCAAAGCCAAAGCCATCAGCACCAATTACTGAACCGGCATGAATGGTAACGTTATTACCTATCTCACATCCATAATATATAGTTACATTCGGATAAAAGAGACATCCGTTGCCAACTTTAACACCATCACCAATCGTTACATTCGGATAGATCTGACAGTTATCTCCAATGACAGCATTCTCGCCGATACATGCAAAAGGAGCGATGTAGCAATTCTCACCGACTTTCGCTGATGCAGCGATGCTTGCCAAAGGACTGACTCCTGTCTTTTTCGGCTTCATCGACTCATACAACTGTAGCAACTGAGCAACAGCCTCATAAGCATTTTTCACTCTAATCAGAGTTGCCTTTACAGGATGCTCCAAAACAACATCCTCATTTACGAGAACAACACTCGACTCGGTGTCATACAGATAATGTGTATATTTAGGATTGGAAAGGAAAGAAATAGCTCCCTTCTTTCCTTCTTCAATCTTTGCAAATGTATTTATTGCGGTGTTCTCATCACCTTCAATACGACCTTTTACAAATTCAGAAATTTGTTTTGCGGTAAATTCCATTTTATTTTATTTTTCGATTATTTTGCAAATATAATAATTATTATTTATAAATGCGGAATCAAAAGACAATATTTGTTATTTTCAACCTTATTTCATCTTCTCAACAAAGAAATCTGCTATTTGGCGAAGCAAATGATTGCGTGTATTGCCTCCATATATACTATGATTTCTGTTTGTATAGATGTTCATTCTGAAATCCTTGTCTGCCTGTACTAAAGCTTCCGAATATTCGAATGTGTTCTGCGGATGAACATTATCATCTGCAAGTCCATGACATATAAGCAGACTTCCATTCAGCTTTTCCGCCCTTTTTATCGGATTTATATCATATCCCGTAGGATTTTCATTAGGCGTACGCATATATCGCTCAGTATAGATTGTATCATAGAAACGCCAGTCGGTTGGAGGAGCCACAGCTACTCCTGCCTTAAACACGCCACGGCCTTCACTCATACTCATAAGCGTATTGAAACCGCCATAGCTCCAGCCCCATATTCCGATATTGTCTTTATCGACATAAGGCAGTTTACCGAGGTATAAAGCTGTCTCAACCTGGTCTTTCGACTCCAAATCACCTAATTTCAAATATGTGCATTTCATGAAGTCTGCTCCTCTGCCGCCTGTTCCGCGACCATCTACGCAGACTACAATAAATCCGCGGTCTGCCAAATATCCGTCGTATAGACAGCCTTGTCCCATTGAACCTACATTCCACGAGTTTACTACCTGTTGGTTGCCGGGACCGCTATACTGCCACATTATGACAGGGTATTTCTTGTTCGGATTAAAATCATGTGGCTTTACCATTATGCCGTTCAGTTTCACGCCTTCTGATGTAGTAAAAGTGAAGAATTCCTTCTGCGGAAGATTATACGTTGCAAGAAGATTTTTCAATTCCTCATTATCATTTACCACAGACAGCTTTTTTCCAGAATTGCTGTAAATTGAATATTCGAATGGAGTATTCATGTCGCTCCAGCGATTTACAAAATATTTGTAATTCTTGCTGAACGTTCCACTACTCCATCCTTCTCTCGTTGTCAGACAAACAGTTTTTCCTCCTTTTCCCGTTACATAAACTTCTCTGTTTAGCGCATTCTTCCCTGCTGCCTGATAATATGTATCACCTGTTGCTTCATCATATCCATATACATCCGTAACATCGCGGTTGCCTGTGGTCACTTTACGTACGAGACTGCCATTTATGCTATAAAGATAGAGCTGCATATAACCGTCCCTGTCGCTTGGCAAAAGTATATGCGAATCGGTTATCTTTATATTGTCCATAGCCTCCTCCGGAACATACTTGTCGTTTTTTTCTTTAATCAGGAGTTGGGCTACAGTGCTTCTCGGATTTACAGAATATACAGACAGTTGATTCTGATGGCGGTTGCTTGTGAAGACAATCATCTTCTGTGCGTCCTTTGTAGCAAAAAGACGTGGAATATATCCGTCAGCATCTACAGGAACCTGGAGTTTGCGTGTCTGATGCGACTGAATGTCATAACTGTAAACAGCGACATTTGAATTTTTCTGCCCTGCTTTCGGATACTTGTATGTATAAAGTCCAGGGTTTTCCTTATATTCTTCCTTCTCCGGTTTCAAGCCCTTAAACATTTGGAGGGAATACTGCGGAACTTCCTTCTCGTCATATTTTATCCAGCATATCATCGTACCGTCGGCATTGAAGGCAAGGGCACGGTTGAAGCCAAACTCTTCCTCGTTCACCCAATCCGGTATTCCGTTTATAATTTCATTTTTCTTACCGTCTTTAGTAACCTGACTTTCGGCATTGCCGTAAAGGAGCTTTACGAGGTATATGTTATTGTCGCGAACAAATGCTACTTGCTTTCCGTCTGGCGACCATGTAGGAACCTGCTGCGGTCCATAATCGGAGAGTTTCTCCAACTTCTTGCTACTTATATTATATATGTAATATACCGCAGTGAATGAACGGCGATATATTCTTTCCGTTTTTGTCTGAATAAGCATCTTTGTACCGTCAGGGCTCATGATATAGTCATCGAAAGAATTAACTTTCTCCCCTACTGTTTTGTCTACATCAAACAACACATCGACCTGCTTTCCTGTTTTGAAAGAATACCTCACGACTTTCTTTCCATCCTTGCTCACCTGTGCATAACTTTCGCCATCGTCAAGAGCTGTAATACTCCCGAGCCCCTTTGGAGCGAATTTTCCAGAAGTTATATCTTTCAGCGAAAGGGTGTTACCGGCAAGTGCCGACGACACGCTCAGAATAAGTGCTGCACACATCGTAATTATTTTTCTCATATCTGTCTTTAAAATATTTTTCACTTTTTCCCCACAAACAGTCATGAAGAAAATATTTATTAAGGCAAAGGTAATATTTTTATTTATACTATCCGTTTGTACTTAATTAAAAGATATTAATTTCAGTTTTCGGACAAAAGAATTATCAACAAATCTCACAGATTGTCACAGTTTATTTCCACACCATAGTAATAAAGCCAAGGAAAAAATCTGTAAAATTAACGTAAAATACAGTTACTTATATTTGGTCAGCAAGACTTTGACTTTAATAAAAAGCTTCCCATTCACCTTCATGATTGCCATGAAGTATATGTGGTTTATATTCAGAAGGCAACTTCCCATTTTCAACCAATAAGGATATAGCCTTCTGTAATTTTTCTATTGGATAACCACGTTTCCGACATAGTTTCAAAGCTTTGTCGAATCTATTAGTTGTCGATAGTTTATACATTACTTACCAAGAATAGTATCAAACATTTCATCAACAGAATTCCATTGTGTAACCCTACCTTTGGCTACATCTTCCTCTGCAAGTTCCAATTCTGTCTTTTTCGGTTTTAAGACCGAAATAGAACTTACTCCATTCAATAGCTGAATGGCATTTTTGAGTTTGCCAACCAACGATGGGTCTGATATAGAAACTAACAACTGTGGTTCATTTAATGCGACCGCTTTTACTTTCATAATATTCTTCTTTTAAAGATCCAAAACGAATTCTACCGCAAATATACATTTTTTTTCTTACAATGCAAAGTTTCTTCTCTTATTTTTTAATTAAAGTCTCATGCAAGAACAGACATTACATCTTTTCCACATTCAATAACCATTTCATTTTACTTATCAAGAATATTTTATTGTATTTCTTTCTTCATAAACTTGAGCAATAAGATATGTACTATATATATGTATTTATCCCGGAAATTAAAATTCCCCCTCAAATCTCACATATTTCCCCAGATAAATATTACCTTTGTACACCTCAAAAGAAAGACAAGAAATGAATGAGAACCAGACCGCAAATTGCTTTGGCACCCAGAATTATAATTCCTTCAGCACATGGATAAGAAAGAAATTTCCATATCGAGTACAGAAGATTTCCATCGATGCCGGATTTTCCTGTCCTAACAGGGACGGGAAAATCAGCAGCGGCGGATGTTCATTCTGCGACAACCGGACCTTCAACCCTTCTTATTGCGACAGAGGAAAATCTGTTTCAGAACAGATAAAGGAAGGCAAGGATTTCTTCTCAAGAAAATATCCCGACATGAAGTACCTTGCTTATTTCCAGGCGTTCAGTAATACATACGGCAGTTTGGATGAACTGAAAAGGAAATATGAAGAGGCACTCAGCTGCAATGATGTCGTTGGACTTATCATCGGCACTCGCCCTGACTGTATTGACGAAAATATTCTTGACTATCTCGAAAGCCTCAACCGACATACTTTCCTTACCGTGGAATACGGTATAGAGAGTACCGACGACAATACTCTTAGAAGAATAAACAGAGGGCACGATTTCCGTTGTGCGAAAGAAGCTATCGCGGAAACGGCAAACAGAGGAATTACTACCGGAGGACACATAATCATCGGTCTGCCTGGCGAAGACAAAGATGGAATTATCCGCCAAGCAGAAGATATCTCACATACTAAACTTGATATTCTGAAGATACATCAGTTACAGATTATTCGCGGCACCCGACTTGCCGATGAATACCAGAAAGAACCGTTTCATGTGTTCAGTGTTGATGAATACATAAGTATCATCGGCGAATATATCCGTCATCTTCGCAAAGACATAATTATCGAGCGTTTCGTTTCGCAATCGCCAAAGGGAATGGCCATCGCCCCCAACTGGGGACTGAAAAACTACGAGTTTACAAATAAGCTCAACAATTACCTAAAGAAAAACAACATCTATCAAGGCAGCGAGTATCGCACTATTTAAAGCACCCATAATCATCGCTCTTGATAAAAGAGGCAATATTGATATCACGATGCGAAGATGTGTATTTTTCCACAACCTTTACGTAAGGAGTAGTAAAACATTTCCTTTCAAGAATCTTGTTGCATAACCACATTATCTTACCCACATGAAGATCTCTTTCCTTTTGCGGACGCTTTTCGAAATTCTTCATCGGATACAGGCTCATGATATAAAAGCACATGGCATCGGGAACAATATTCTCCCTGTTCATTGTTATTCTCTGAGCCACTGGATAATATTTCTTGTAAAGAGGGTAATTCTCTCCCAAATACTTATCAATTGAAATACCGATAGTACCGTTGCCTATTATAATACTCTGGTCGAGAGCACCAATCTGCATGTAAATCATCGGCACCTGAATATTCGGCACAAGTTTTTTCAGATTATCGAAAGCCTTGTTGAAATCTGAGTTGATATCGTCAATATTGGCATATTTGGATTCAGCATCCGAAATCATCGTCTGCAACACTGAATCCTGATAAAAAGAAAGGAACTTGTTGTTAATCTCCGGATCATCTACCTCTCCAATCTTCAGCATATTCTCGATTAGAGTTCGTGTTTCCATCGGATAATCCATGTTCATCTGCTGAAGGGCAGAGAAATCACTTGTTGTAAGATACTGACTCTCAAGACGATCGTAACGGCACACTTCAAGCTTCTGCTGGTCTCCCTCAACAATTTCAAACGGCTTTAGCTTGAACTCGCATGACTGGAGCACAAGAATAGCTGATAATAATATGCCTAAGACCTTCTTCATTACAAATAATTTCTCAATTAACGTCTGCAAAATTACTAATTTTTATTATAACATCAAAATATAAAGCTAAAAATATAAAATAAAGAATATATTTTATGGCTTAAATGTTTAAAAT
>DAIOXG010000044.1:0-12910 GCA_036758085.1 Prevotella sp.
TCAAGAGTATTGATGTTGCATTTCTTCATCGCCTCATCAATGTCGATAATATGCTTCAGTTTCTCAAGGAACCACTTGTCAATCTTCGTCAGCTCATGGATATCATCAACTGTATATCCCTTGTGCATAGCCTTTGATATGACAAACACTCGCTTATCGGTAGGTTCCTTCAGGGCTGCATCTATATCGTCGATTTTCAATTCCTTGTTCTCAACAAATCCGTGCATGCCCTGTCCTATCATACGGAGTCCCTTCTGTATTGCCTCCTCGAAGTTACGTCCAATAGCCATAACCTCGCCGACAGACTTCATCGACGAACCGAGTTCCTTGTCTACTCCGCGGAACTTGCTCAAATCCCAACGCGGAATCTTGCAGACTACATAATCGAGTGCCGGTTCGAAGAATGCACTTGTAGTCTTGGTTACGGAGTTCTTCAATTCAAACAAGCCGTATCCCATACCGAGTTTTGCAGCAACGAATGCCAAAGGATATCCAGTTGCCTTTGATGCGAGAGCAGAAGAACGGCTCAGTCGGGCATTTACCTCAATAACACGGTAATCCTCGCTCTTCGGGTCGAAGGCATACTGCACGTTACACTCGCCGACAATACCGATATGACGGATAATCTTTATTGCAAGAGCACGTAATTTATGATATTCCGAGTTTGTCAATGTCTGAGATGGAGCGATAACGATACTCTCGCCGGTATGTATTCCGAGCGGGTCGAAGTTCTCCATATTGCAGACCGTGATACAGTTGTCGTAGCGGTCGCGAACAACCTCGTATTCTATTTCCTTCCAACCCTTCAAGCTCTTCTCAACAAGAACCTGAGGCGAGAAAGAGAAAGCTTTCTCAGCAAGTTTATTCAGCTCCTCTTCGTTGTCGGCAAAACCGGAACCAAGTCCGCCAAGTGCATAAGCGGCACGGATAATTACCGGATAACCTAAGTCGGCAGCAGCCTTGCGAGCCTGCTCTATGTTTTCACAAGCCTCGCTCTTTATCGTCTTAACGTCAATCTCATCGAGTTTTTCAACGAAGAGCTCGCGGTCTTCTGTATCCATAATTGCCTGTACTGGAGTACCGAGCACTTTCACATTGTATTTCTCAAGCACTCCACTCTTATACAGTTCCACACCGCAGTTCAATGCTGTCTGTCCACCAAATGAGAGGAGAATACCGTCTGGACGCTCCTTTTCAATGACACGCTCAACAAAATACGGCTGAACAGGAAGGAAATATATTTGGTCAGCAACTCCTTCTGAAGTCTGCACCGTAGCGATATTTGGATTGATAAGAACAGTCTGCACTCCTTCTTCGCGGAGGGCTTTCAGAGCCTGCGACCCGGAGTAGTCGAACTCGCCCGCTTCGCCAATTTTCAAGGCACCCGAACCGAGCAACAATACTTTCTTTATATTTTCGTCTTTCATCTTTACTTTTAATGTTTAGTGATTAATGTTTAATTTGACTTTCGTCTTTCTGTATTAAACATTGCATACCACTCCTCTCCCAACATGAGGAGAGGTCGGAGGTTGGACTTTATTTATTCAAACTTTCAACGAATTTGTCGAACATAAACTCGGTATCAACCGGTCCTGAACATGCCTCGGGATGGAACTGACTTGAGAACCAAGGTTTCTCCTTATGGCGAATACCCTCATTACTACCGTCATTCATGTTTACAAACAACTCCTCCCAATCCTTGCCGAGAGTCTTTGCATCTACAGCATATCCGTGGTTTTGGCTGGTAACAAAACATTTGTCTGTACCGACCATACGCACTGGCTGGTTATGAGAACGGTGACCATATTTCAACTTGTAGATAGTAGCACCGGCAGCTTTTGCAAGGAGCTGGTTACCCATACAGATTCCACAAATCGGCTTGTCGCTACGCTCCATCTGCTTTTTGATAATGTTCACAGCCTCTTCACACATATCTGGATCACCTGGACCATTGGCGAGGAACAGACCGTCAAACTCCATGTCTGTATAATCATAGTTCCATGGCACACGGATTACCTCCACACCGCGGTTGATAAGACAACGGATAATATTGTTCTTGACTCCGCAGTCTACGAGAACGACTTTCTTGCCTGCACCCTCATTATAGCGGATAATCTCCTTACAGCTGACCTTATCAACGAAGTTAACGCCCTCGTATTCGGCGGTAGGGATATTGTCCGGCTCGTCATCAAAGAGAATCTTACCCATCATCACACCATGCTCACGCAATACCTTAGTCAGTTCGCGGGTGTCAATGCCAGTAATGCCCGGAACATGCTCGCGCTTGAGCCAGTCGGCAAGCGACTCTACGGCATTCCAGTGGCTATACTGCTCGCTGTAGTCGGCAACGATAATTGCCGAAGCATAGATTTTATCACTCTCCATGAATTTGGCGATGCCGTTCTCCTCTACAGTAAATGGCGGCACGCCATAGTTGCCAACAAGCGGATAAGTGAGAGTCATGAGCTGACCGGCATACGACGGGTCAGTAAGACTCTCCGGATAGCCCATCATGGCGGTGTTGAACACTACCTCACCTGCCACTGGCTGATCATAGCCAAATGACTTGCCATGAAACTTTGTTCCATCCTCTAAGACTAAAGTTACGTTTCTCATTAATTCTTTATGTTTTTATAACCTTGCGGTTTCTATATTTATATGGTTGTTATATTATATATTATACACTACTTATTTTCTGTACTTCGTCTCGTAATATTTTACGAAAGCCTGATTTACGAGTTTTGTTCCACCTGGTGTAGGATAGTTTCCCGTAAAGTACCAGTCTCCCTTGTGGTTTGGAATTGCCGTATGCAGACCTTCTATAGACTGATATACGAGTTCTACTGGAGTTTTCATGCCGTCCGGACGAAGCATCTCAACGATTTTCTTGTTGATTTCATCAATGCTGAAAGGTTTATAGATAGCTCTTACGGCATTGCGCATCTCGTCTTTTTCCTTCTTCAACTCTATTTTGCAGTTATTGTATGTCTCGTCGATGACATTTTCCATTCCACGCTCTTTGAGTAGTTCTACTGTAGCTCGGAACACGCAGAATTCTTCGAGACTCGGCATATCGATACCATAATAGTCTGGATAGCGAATCTGCGGTGAACTGCTTACGACAACAATTTTCTTTGGATGCAGACTGTCGAGAATTTTCAGAATGCTCTCCTTCAGCGTCGTACCTCTAACGATACTGTCGTCGATAATTACAAGATTGTCAACGTATGGCTTAAGCGAACCGTATGTAACATCATATACATGCGAAGCAAGATCCTTACGGGAGTTGCCTTCTGTGATGAACGTGCGCAACTTTATGTCTTTCCATGCCACCTTCTCACTTCTCACATACTGATGAAGGATTTCCCTCAACTCTTCCGTTGTCGGCTGATGGTCAAGTTTTTGTATACGCTCGATTTTCTGTTCGTTAAGATAACGTTTAAAACCACCCAACATTCCGTAGAATGCAACCTCAGCCGTATTAGGAATGAAAGAGAACACTGTATGTTCAGTATCATAGTTAACTGCCTTCAGTATGGAATCTGTCAGCTGCTCTCCAAGTTTCTTACGTTCCTTGTAAATATCAGTATCAGAACCACGGCTGAAATATATTCTTTCGAACGAACACTTGCTATCGCCACGCTGGTCGAGGATTTTTTCAAGCGAAACCCCACCGTTTTTACTCACAATCAGAGCATATCCAGGTTTCAGTTCTTCAATCTCCTCGCAGTTCACTTCGAATGTTGTCTGCAATACCGGACGCTCACTCGCTACAGCAATAATCTCATCATTCTTATAGAAGAATGCTGGTCGGATACCCCACGGATCACGCATTGAGAACATTTCTCCGCTACCAGTAAGACCACACATCACATAACCGCCGTCAAAATCAGGCATCGTCGTTTTGAGTACATTGCCCATCTCCACATTATTGTCGATATACTTTGTGATGTCACGTCCTGAGAGTCCTTTTTTCTTTGCCTCTACGAAGTTTCTTTCAACTTCACGGTCAAGGCGGTGTCCCATATATTCAAGTGTGATATAACTGTCGCTATATATACGTGGCGACTGTCCCATATCAACGAGTTTCTCAAATATCTCATCGATATTAGTCATATTGAAGTTACCGCACAGGCACAGATTCTTTGCCCTCCAGTTATTTCTTCTCAAGAAAGGATGAACATATTCCAGTCCTTTCTTTCCAGTTGTGGAATAGCGAAGATGTCCCATATACAGTTCTCCGGCAAACGAAAGGTTTTCACGAGCAAAATCAACATCAGCCAATTTACCATCTTCAAGTGCACTGAATTTTTTGTGAACTCTTCCGAAGATTTCCGTTATAGCATTAGGTCCCTCGGCACGCTCTCTGAACATATATTCCTTGCCTGGTTTTGCCTCAAGGTTGACACATGCCATACCTGCACCTTCCTGTCCACGGTTATGCTGTTTCTCCATCATGAGATACAGTTTATTTAGACCGTACATCCAGGTGCCATACTTCTGCTGATAATATTCAAGTGGCTTGAGCAGTCTCACCATCGCCACACCACACTCATGCTTTAAAGGTTCCATTGTGTAAATGCTTTTACGTAATTCGTTCCTGAAATTCTTATACCTTATTATATATATCAAAGGGCTTGCTCCTTAAAAAGGAGTAGCCCCACAATATTTTCAATCATTCAACAGTGACCGACTTTGCCAGATTGCGCGGTTGGTCAACATTTTTTCCTTTACATACTGCAATATGATAAGCCAATAGCTGTAACGGAACAGAAGCGATTAGCGGCTCCAGACATTCCAGCGTCTGCGGCATTTCAATCACCTCGTCGGCTATCTTGCTTATCGTATCATCACCCGTCGACACAAGAGCCATCACTTTTCCCTTGCGTGCCTTTACCTCCTGTATATTGCTAAGCACCTTTTTATACATATCGTCATGCGGAGCAATAACAACCACCGGCATATCGGAATCGATAAGGGCAATAGGTCCGTGTTTCATCTCTGCTGCCGGGTATCCCTCGGCATGTATATAGCTTATTTCCTTTAGTTTCAACGCCCCCTCAAGAGCAACAGGATAATTATATCCACGACCGAGATAAAGGAAATTGCGAGCATACGTAAACGTACGGCTCAGCTCGGCAATTCTGTCATTCAGCTCCAGCATTTTCTTTATCTTGCCTGGTATAACGCTCAGTTCCTTTACAACAGACGAATAGAGCTCATCCGCTATTGTTCCCTTTTCCTTGGCAAGTGCAAGAGCGAGCATTGCAAGGACAGTAACCTGTCCTGTGAAAGCCTTTGTTGACGCCACACCGATTTCGGGTCCAACATGTATGTAAGACCCCGTATCTGTAGCTCTTGGAATGCTCGAGCCGATGGCATTACAGATGCCATAGACAAAAGCTCCATGCTCTTTTGCGAGTTTTACGGCTGCGAGCGTGTCAGCAGTCTCACCACTCTGCGATATTGCGATAACTACATCATCGCTGTCTACAACAGGATTGCGGTAGCGGAATTCGCTGGCATATTCCACTTCTACCGGAATACGGCAGAACGATTCTATCAGCTGTTTTCCGATAAGTCCGGCATGCCATGATGTTCCACAAGCTACAATGATAAAGCGTTTCGCTCCGAGCAATTGTTTTTTATAATCAATAACGGCACTCAGTGTAACGTTGTTCAAGTCTACATTGATTCTGCCGCGCATACAATTCTCCAAACATTCTGGCTGTTCAAAGATTTCTTTCAGCATGAAATGCGGAAAACCGCCCTTCTCTATCTGTCCGAGATCAAGGTCTACGGTCTTAACCTCCGGCGACATCTTTATATTCTGGATATTCACCACCTTCAGCTCTTCTCCGAGACGCATTACTGCGATATTGTCGTCGTCGAGATAAACCACTTTATCGGTGTATTCAATAATAGGAGTAGCATCGGAACCGAGAAAGAATTCACCATCACCGATTCCTATTACGAGTGGGCTCTGCTTGCGGGCAGCAATAATCTGGTTCGGATCATTCTTGTCCAATATTGCTATGGCATATGCTCCGATAAGCTGATGCAAAGCAAGCTGAACGGCAGTCAGAAGATCCACATGTTTCTTCATCTGAATGTATTCCACAAGCTGCACAATAACTTCCGTATCTGTATCAGAACGGAACTTCACTCCATTTGCAATAAGTTTTTTCTTCAGATCGGCATAATTCTCAATAATGCCGTTATGAATGAGTGCAAGGTTTTTAGACTCCGAATAATGCGGATGGGCATTAACAGCCGACGGCTCTCCGTGTGTTGCCCATCGTGTATGTGCAATACCTACAGAGCCGCTAACATCCTTGTCTGAGCAAAAAGACTCAAGGTCAGCAACCTTACCCTTTGTCTTATATACGCTAAGATTGCCGTTACTGTTCACCAATGCCACTCCAGCACTGTCATATCCTCGATATTCCAGACGCTTCAAGCCGTTTACAAGTATCGGAAATGCCTCTCTACTACCTATGTATCCTACTATTCCACACATATATAACTTTTTTCTTTATGGATTAGTTTCTAATGATATTTGTTACAAGCGAAGCGACTGAGGTAACGATACCGATTGCCGAGAACCACAGCGTTGTACTCTGTCCTATTGACGAGTTCTGAGCCTTCACCTTGTTTGGCTCCACGATGATGGCATCATTCTGCTGCAAGTAATAATAAGGTGAGTTAATAAGGTTGGCATCGTTCAGATTGAGTCTGTGAATAGACTTCTGACCGTTTGCATCTTCTCTTACGAGCATCACATTATTGCGCTTACCGTAAATAGTAAGGTCGCCGGCATCTGCAAGAGCCTGAAGAATACTGATTTTCTCAGCATCTACTGTATACTGTCCCGGACTTGCAACTTCTCCGAGTACAGAGATTTTGAAGCTTGACATTCTCACGTTTATAATAGGACGCTCACTTGCTGCCATATACGGCTTCACCTTATCATGAATAAGATCTTCACACTCACGCTTTGTAAGTCCAGCAACCTTTATCTGTCCGACAACCGGGAAATTGATACATCCGTCGTTGTCAACGAGATATTGAAGAAGACTTCCGGAACCGCTGCTTAAAGAACCACCATTTCCAAGTGTACTCTGTACAGAGAGATTGAACGGAGCCGCAGCCTTTGGATCAGTGGTACTGACTGTTATTGTGAGCAAATCTTTCGGCATTATCTTTGCGTCATACAAGCCCTTTGATGCTGAAAGATCCAACGTGTCTGCATTCTTGAAATAAGCCACATTCTTTGTACTTCCACAACTGAAAAATGAAAGTACAACAAGTGCCAAAACTATTGGTGCAATTAGTTTCTTCATACGTCTAATAATAAATATATAGTTAAAACTTTGCAAAAATAAGTCTATTTTCTGAGATTGGCAAATATTTGGCTAACTAAATGTGTTTAAACGATACAGAACAACAAAATGAACGACAAAAGCAGATAATATAAAGAATCCTCTTTTCCACCTTATTATATATATGGGCGAAAAAGAGGATTCCTTTTATTTCATTCTATTTTCCAGTTAACTGAAAACAGAATCGTCAATTCTATATTAATAGAACTTGAAATAGTTGCGTGCGTTGTTGTAGCTGATATCCTCAACCATACGAGAGAGGCTCTCCATATCGTTAGGCAGCAAGCCCTTCTCTACATCATTGCCGAGCAGATTGCAGAGCAAGCGACGGAAATACTCATGACGAGGATAAGAGAGGAACGAACGGCTATCGGTAAGCATACCGACGAAGCGGCTCAGCAAACCGAGTACTGAGAGTGCATTCATCTGCTTTGTCATTCCGTCGAGCTGGTCGTTGAACCACCAACCTGAACCGAACTGAATCTTGCCTGGGCAAGAGCCATCCTGGAAGTTACCAAGCATTGTAGCAATTACCTCGTTTGCACATGGGTTCAAGCAGTACAGGATTGTACGTGTCAGCTTGCCCTCCATATTTAGTTCATTGAGGAAGTGGCTCATTGCCTTTGCTGTAGTGAACTCACCGATTGAATCGAAACCGGTATCTGCACCAAGCTTGTTATACATCAGTGTGTTGTTGTCGCGGATTGCACCGTAGTGATACTGCTGTGTCCAGTCTGCAGCATAGTCCTGCTCTGCAAAGACATGCAAGATGCAGTGCTTGAACTGACGAATCTCCTGTGCTGAAAGCTGCTGCTTGCGCATTGCCTTCTCGAAGATTGTCTCGATTTGGGTATCTGTATATGGCTCATCATAGAATTCCTCGATTCCGTGGTCTGAGAGGCGGCAACCGTTCTCATGGAAGAAGTCGTGACGCTTCTGAAGAGCATCAACCATATCTGCAAACTTGTTGATTGTAACACCTGCAACCTCGCCAAGTTTGTTTACATAGTCGGCAAAATCAGGTTTTTCGATGTTCATAGCCTTGTCAGGACGCCATGCCGGAATCATCTTTATCTCGAAACCGCTCTCGCGGGTCTGCTTGTGATAGCGCAGGTCATCGATTGGGTCGTCTGTAGTGCAGACACACTCTACATTGTAACGGCGCATGAAGCCACGTGCTGTATAGCCCGGCTGCTGCAATTTTTCGTTACACTCGTCGAAGATCTCGCGTGCTGTCTTCGGACTCAACAGTTTGTTGATGCCGAATGCTGTCTTCAGCTCAAGGTGTGTCCAATGGTAAAGCGGGTTGCGGAATGTGTAAGGTACAGTCTCTGCCCACTTCTCGAACTTCTCCCAGTCGGATGTTTCAGTACCGGTACAATACTTCTCGTCTACACCGTTTGTACGCATAGCACGCCATTTGTAGTGGTCACCGCCCAACCAGAGCTCAGTAATGCTCTTAAACTTGTGGTCGTTTGCTACCATTTCCGGGATAAGGTGACAATGATAGTCGATGATAGGCATTTTAGCCGCATGATTGTGGAAAAGATCTTGCGCTGTAGGAGTATCAAGCAAGAAGTTTTCGTCCATAAATTGCTTCATGTTTTTCTTTATTTTTAAGTGTTTATTATTAATATGTAATTTGTTTCTATTTAATACTGCAAATATACGGCATTTTTTTTGATTTCAAATATTTTTAAACTATATTTGCACTATCAAAACGAAAAAAAAGAGTTTCAACATATGAACGACAATAATTCCTTGCAACCGAAAGTTGTCCGTACAGACAGAGTTTTACTTATCTATACAGGAGGTACTATCGGTATGGGGCGCAACCCCATAACGGGTGTTCTGGAGCCTCTCGACTTCAACCATCTTGTAAGTTGTCTTCCTGAATTTGCCACTTTGGAGACGGGCATCGACACGTATCAGTTTACTCCTGCCATCGACTCCAGCGACATGACGCCACGCTTTTGGTCGCAACTGGTAAGGATTATTGCAGACAGATATGAGCAGTATGACGGTTTTGTCATCCTGCACGGCACAGACACCATGGCATTCACGGCATCTGCCCTGTCGTTCATGCTCGAGAACCTCACCAAGCCTGTTATTCTTACAGGCAGTCAGTTGCCTATCGGACAGTTGCGTACCGACGGTAAGGAGAATCTGATAACGAGTATTGAGATTGCATCTGCACATCATGCCGACGGCACTCCTATCGTACCTGAAGTGTGCATCTATTTCAGCGGACATTTATTGAGGGGAAACAGGTCGACAAAGACTAATGCCGACGGCTTCAACGCCTTTGAGTCGTATAACTTTCCACATCTCGGCGATGCTGGAGTTAACATCATCTATCACGAGGAGTATATTCTGAAACCTGACTATACCAGACCTCTCGTGCCGCATTTCGCCCTCGACCCCAACGTTATTGTCTTCACCCTCTTCCCTGGTGTACAGGAGCAGATTATCCGTCACGTTATAGAGGCCCCGGAACTCCGCGCAATTATCATGAGGACCTATGGTAGCGGCAACGCTCCCCACCATCCTTGGCTGATGCATTTACTAAAAGAGGCAACCAACCGTGGCATTACCGTCGTAAACATCAGCCAGTGTGCCGCCGGTACGGTGGAGATGGGAAGGTATGACACGGGCTTCCAGTTGAAGAAGATGGGTGTCATCAGCGGTCACGACAGTACGGTGGAAAGTGCTCTAACGAAACTGATGTTCCTGCAAGGTCACTATAACGAGACGAATATCGTGCGCTCAAAAATGAACCGCAGCATCTGCGGAGAGATTACTATCCCTAACGATTAACCGGGAATTGATACTGACCCTTTCCTCGGGTCATCCATCCATATTGTATGGCATGTTTCTTACAGCTGTGGTAGCAGGCGAAGCATGTCATACATTTTTTATTGTGCTTCCATTTGGGATATTCACCTTTTATATATATTATATCTGCAACAGGACAAACAGCTGCACATTTTCCGCATTTTACACACGCTGTTTCGTCTACTCTGAAATATCTGTCGGTTACGAGTTTACGGACAAACAGCGAACCCAGGAAGCGACTGTTTATACGCGGCCATTTCCCGATGTAATTCAAGAAAAAGCCCTCTGTCTTTTTCTTTATTGCCGTACTGACAAATGTCAGACGCTCTGCCGAAGCTTTTATTTTTTTGCTCTCCACTTCTTTTCCGTCTACATCCATAAACGGCAGTCCGACATAAGTATTTGGCATTTTCACATCGAAAGCAGCATTAACCTTTATTCCCGATTTTGCCGCATCGGAAATAAACACATCTATTGCCTCGCCTACTGTGTCGCCTGCCGTACAGACGGCAAAGGTATACATTTCTTCTGATGAAGTTTCGGTTCTAACCGTTAGCCTATGCACGAACCTACGCATCAGTTGCGGTGGGCGCCAGCCATGCACGGGAAAGCAGAAGCCAAGTGTCTCTCCTTTCTCCAGTTCTAACGTGAAACCGCCGTCGGCTGGTATCGTTGTCACATCTACTGTCCTGTCACCTAATGCGGCAGCGAGTTTCTCTGCCACATATTTTGTATTTCCTGTTCCTGATATATATAGTATCATGGTGCGAATTTACACATTTTATTTTGAGGAAACAACAAAAAGTCTTACCTTAGCATAAAATAACTGAAATATAATATAATGGATAAGAAAATGAACGATAGAGAACTTATGGCGAGAGCCATCCAACTTTCGGAAGAGAGTGTAAGGAATGGCGGCGGACCGTTTGGTGCCGTGATTGCAAAAGACGGCGAACTCATTGCCGAGGCTTCCAACTGCGTTACTATCGATTGCGACCCTACGGCTCATGCCGAGGTGTCGGCTATCAGAAAGGCTACAAGGAAGTTGGGCACTTTCGACCTCAACGGATGTGTGATTTATACTTCCTGCGAACCGTGTCCTATGTGTTTAGGGGCTATCTACTGGGCACGGCTGGACAAGATTTTCTATGCCAACGACCGCAAAGACGCTGCTGCTATTGGTTTCGACGATGACTTTATTTACAAGGAGATTGAATTGGCGCCGGATAAGCGCAAAAAGCCTTCGGAGATTCTGATGCGCGATGAGGCGAGCAAGGCGTTCTGCATGTGGCAGGAAAAGACAGACAAGACGGAATACTAAGCTCCGGCATTGTCGTTATATTTGGAAACAGAAAAAACAAAAATCCTTCACCGCAAGTATAATAACATAAATATCAATGACTTACGGTGAAGGATTTTATTTTATAGATTTATTACTTATCCGGATAGAGCATCCGTTATTGTCTGAAAAACATGTAATACACGACTGCGAGTATTGCCAAGACTATAGCCATTATCACGGTCTTTACCATGCAGCCAGCTATCTTCTTTACAAGGAAGAAGGCAACGATGAAAGCTATAATACTGAATATATAGTAACCAAAATTCTCCATTTTCCTTTTACCCTATTTAAATATGTGTCTGAACGCTGCCGGTATCATTGTCTGGAACTCCATCGGCTGACGGGTTATCGGATGATAGAAGCACAACATATAGGCATGCAGACAAAGACGGTGGATTGGATCGTCGCCATTGCCGTATTTCACATCTCCACAGACTGGATGCCCCATATCGGCTGAGTGTACACGAATCTGATTCTTGCGCCCTGTCTCCAGTTTAAACTCCACAAGACTATGGTCTGTTGTGCGGTCGAGCGTACGGAAATGGGTTATGGCATACTTTCCGCCATTGTCTACTGGCGAAGAATATGTAATGTATGCCTTGTTGTCTTTCAGCCAGTTTTCTATCGTGCCCTCGTCTTCTTCCATCTCGCCGCTCAATACGGCAACATAGCGGCGGTCGAACACGATATCGTGCCAGTTGTGCTCCAGTATCTGCTCAGCCTCCATATCCTTGGCATAAATCATCAGTCCGCTGGTGTCGCGGTCGAGACGATGCACTACATGCGCCCTGCAGCGCTGGCGTGTCTTCTTGAAATAATCGTCGAGCACCGCCTTCACGTTTAGCGACCTATGGCCTGCTGCCATCGAGAGGATACCGATGTTTTTTTCTATCACAACAAGATACTGGTCTTCGTAAACAATCTTCACGTAGCGGCTCTTCAGCTTGTCGTTGTTGCGCTTCGTCTTGCTCATGTCCACCTTTACACCCTTTTTCAGCGGATAGTCAAACTGTGTTACGGTCTTGCCGTCAACTTTTATACCCTTGCCCTGGAGTGTTGCCTTTATTTTCGAGCGACTTTCCTTCACGTTGTTTAGAAGGAAATTAAGGAGTGTGTCGTCCTCTTTCACTTCATAATGGGCGTACTCGTTTATGTTCTTGTTATATGTATGTCTCATTCTTAATTTATTTAAGACTGCAAATTTAGGGAAAATTATTGAGATAAAGGATTATCGCT
Organism: Prevotella sp.; assembly: GCA_036758085.1. Classification (GTDB taxonomy): domain Bacteria; phylum Bacteroidota; class Bacteroidia; order Bacteroidales; family Bacteroidaceae; genus Prevotella. The sequence continues at coordinate 12,796 of DAIOXG010000044.1, forward strand.
CAAAAAAACATGACAATTTCGGTCTTATTGGAGCTATATGATTTATAACCATGGAAGCAAAAGGGGATTTATATAAAGGATTGCAGGAGTTGGAATCGTATCATACTGGGAGTGG
>DAIOXG010000045.1:0-12528 GCA_036758085.1 Prevotella sp.
TTGGAGATGGGTATTCTACATTCCTAACGGGTAAGGTTGTTGACATGTTCTATTTTCCATTAATCGTAACGACATGGCCAAGTTGGGTTCCGGTATGGGGCGGACAAGAATTTATATTTTTTAGTCCGATATTTAATTTTGCAGATGCCTGCATTAGTGTTGGCTTTGTACTGCTCATTCTGTTTTGCAGAACGGAGCTGTCGCAACTGTCTTTTGATGGTAAAGAACGTGAAAAGGATGTCTGTATGAGAAAAAAAGTTCATAATGACGACATATCCGATGATGGTACACATAATCCTACTGCGGATAAATAATATAAGTTGTATATGGCGTGACAAAGGATTACTTAGTCGGCGCCATATTTTGTATAATTAATTAGATAAAAATCAGATGGAAAATAAAACGAAGAAAATCTTTTCAGTAGCTTCCTTTATGTTCGCATTTGTTACTTTACTTCTGTCGTGCAAGCCTCAAGTGCCAGGTAAATATATACAGCCTGACGATATGGAGGATATTCTTTTCGATTATCATATTGCCATGGGAATGGTATCCGACAATGATACAAATGATTTTCAAAAGCGTATGTATGAAGCTTCGGTATTTAAGAAACATGGTGTTACGGAGGCCGAATTTGACTCTTCTCTCGTTTATTACACACGGCATGCTGACAGATTCCAGACAATATATGAGAATCTTTCAAAACGACTTTCTGATGAGGCTGTTTCTTTAGGAGCGGCAGCGTCTGATGTTAGCAATTTTGGAGAGAATACAGCTTCTGGTGACACTGCCAATGTGTGGCAAGAGTCATCGTCTCTTGTTCTTGCAACGCTCGAGCCACACAATGTTGAGAGCTTTCATATTATGGCTGATTCTGCCTATCATAAGGGTGACCGCATAATACTCTCTTTTGACACTCAGTTTATTTTCCAGGATGGTTATAAAGATGGAGTTGCTATGTTGGCTGTCAGACTGTCTAACGATAGTATAGTGACCCGTGTGCTGCATATTTCAGAGTCGACACATTATGATATTTCTATTAGTGATGATGAAAACTCCGGTATTAAAGAGATTCGTGGATTTATAAGTTTGCAGAATCAAGCTAATTCTTCTCAGACTACTTTAAAACTTATGTTTGTCTCTAATATTCGCCTTATAAGGTGTCATATTGGTAATGATAAGTCTGTGAAAAGTGCTGGTGATGTGTCAGGAAACACAAATTCTTCTGACAGTACAGTTTCTTCGTCGGATGTGTCAAATGAAGGTTCGCCGTCTTCTTCCGGTTCTTCTGAAAATCAGCCGAACCAAGTCGTTCCGACAGATGAAAAGTTCATGTCTGCTCCACAGAGAAGAGTGGGGAGTATGAATTGACCTAAAAACTGTTTAGTCTTTATGATTAGGGATTTTGAAAGAAGATACGCTTCCAGTCGAGTTATGCTTGATGGTAAATTGTTGGGAGCCTTTGTAGTGGAGGTTTCTAAAGGTAAGGTAGTAAGATACTATCCGCTTGTAGAGGAATTCCCATTTGCCGAATATGTTGAAGATGGAATAAATTTGAAAACAAGTAAGGATGGTTATTTGCTTGTAGATAAATATTAATAAAAGGGCTCGACAATTGTCGGGCCCTTTTAATTCTTAATAATTGGACAAAGATTTATAATCCTTTGCTTATGAATTCATTGTCATTAAAAATTCATCATTATCTCGCGTTCTTTTCATGTTCGCGTCGATAGTATTCATTGCCTCTATAGGATTCATGTCTGCAATATATTTACGCAGAATCCACATACGGTCAAGAGTTGTCTTGTCTTGTAGCAGGTCATCACGACGCGTACTTGATGCAACGAGATTGACAGCAGGGAAGATACGTTTGTTGCTCAGGCTGCGGTCGAGCTGCAATTCCATATTTCCCGTACCCTTGAACTCCTCGAAAATAACTTCATCCATTTTACTTCCGGTGTCTATAAGGGCGGTGGCGATAATTGTGAGTGAACCTCCGCCTTCGATATTTCGTGCAGCTCCGAAGAAGCGTTTAGGCTTCTGTAGGGCGTTAGCGTCAACACCACCGGTTAGGACTTTTCCACTGGCTGGCGATACAGTATTGTATGCTCGTGCAAGACGTGTTATGGAGTCGAGGAAAATAACGACATCATGACCGCATTCCACCATCCTCTTTGCTTTTTCGAGTACGATACCTGCAATCTTGACGTGTCTTTCGGCTGGTTCGTCGAAAGTTGAAGCAATGACTTCTGCATTAACCGTACGTGCCATGTCTGTTACTTCTTCAGGTCTTTCGTCTATAAGAAGCATCATGAGGTAAGCCTCAGGATGGTTTGCAGCTATTGCGTTTGCAATATCCTTCATGAGTATAGTTTTACCCGTTTTCGGTTGTGCTACGATAAGCGCACGTTGTCCTTTTCCGATAGGTGAGAAAAGGTCGACGATTCTTGTGCTAAGATTTGTCGTTGCTCTATCCCCACAAAGTGAGAATTTCTCGTCAGGGAAGAGTGGGGTGAGGTGTTCGAATGGAATTCTGTCTCTCACTTCATTTGGTTCTCTACCATTAATCTTATCGATAGATGTTAGAGGAAAGTATTTCTCTCCGTCGTGAGGCGGGCGTACATGACATTCTATGACGTCTCCGGTTTTTAGGCCGAAGTTTTTTACCTGAGCATTAGAAACATACACGTCATCGGGTGACGACAGATAATTATAGTCGCTTGAGCGCAGGAATCCGTATCCGTCAGGCATGATTTCCAAAACTCCGTTGGCGGTTATTATATTGTCGAAGTTATATGCCGGTTGCTCGTTTGGTAATTCACTGTCATAATTGTCGATATTATTTTGCAGTGGAGTAGTTGGATTGTCAAACATGTCGTAGTTTGGCACTACAGCCTGATCTTCGATTGGTAAGTCTACGATAGGAATAAAGTCTGTACCGTCTCCCGGATCTCCTTGCCAGATACCATCAGCAATTTCTGCTTTTTTGTCTTCTGCCTTTTCGTTGTGTGCGTTTACTTTAGCTTGCAGCTGCGCAATAAGGTCAGCTTGCAGTTCATTGTTTGCAGATTCGTTCTCTTCGAAATGCTCTTCTGGTGTTGTTTCTATTTGTTGAGTTGCTGCAGCTTCGTTTGTCGGATTTTGGTCCTGCTGAGCTACAGAAGCAGTATTCTCATCAGTTTCGTTACTGGTTACAACTTCAGTCGTATTCTTTATTCCGTTTATCTCTGCTGCTGTTTCAGCTGCTGCGGCGGCTTCAGCTGCAGCTTGCTCAGCCAGTTTAAGGGCTTTAGGCTTTCTTCCGCGTCTTTTTGGCGCAGGAACTTCCACTACAGGTGCCGTTGTCTTCTCTTCCGCTTTTGTTTCTGTAGGCTCGCTGAAGAGTGGCAGTTGCTCGTTTGCAGCTGTTTTGCTTTTCTTGAGGTCAAAGTTTTCTCCAGCATTTCCTTTAACTGTATAAACTTTGTCCGTGTCTTTCTTGGCAATCCTTACTCTTTTTCTTTTTGTCCCGAGCGGATTTTTATTACCTTCCACTTCGGCTTGCTTGTCGAGAATGGAGTATACGATATCTTCTTGCGAGTCGTTAGTGTTAAACTGTACTCCAAGATTTTGTGCAATATCTTCCAGTTCGGAGATATTTTTAGATAGTAATTCGTCTTTGCTATACATTATCTTAGTATAAGAAATTTATTCTGATTGAATGTTTCCGACGTGGAAACATGGGATATTGTGTTTAAAACGATGCAAATTTATAAAATAACTTTGAAAAAAGCGAAACATTGGTACATAATGTTTCGCTTTTAACTTATTTTATAAAGTATCTTTTGTCTTTGGCTTATTGTTTTATGCTTCGATTTCAGAGAGTTCAATCCATTCCATTGTTTTCTCGTCGATGACATCCTTGAGTTCGGCAAAGCGTTTACTCTTTTCTGTAAGCTCTTTAATGTCAAGTTTACCGCTGCATAGTTCGGCTTCTATTTTTTTTTGTTCTGTTTCCAGGGTTGCAATTTCCTTTTCAAGTTGTTCGAAGCGCGTTTTCTCCTTGTACGTCATTTTGCGCTTTTCCTGTTTTGGTTTTTCCCTTTGTTTGTTTTCCTTTTTCTCTTCTTTTTTTTCTGCTGGCTGCAAACTTTTCCATTCCCTGTATTGTGTGTAGTTTCCAGGGAAGTCTTGAATTTCTCCATTGCCTTTGAATACGAGCAGGTGGTCGACTATTTTGTCGATAAAATACCTGTCGTGGCTTACAACAATAACACATCCGGCAAAGTCTGCAAGATATTCTTCGAGGACCTGTAGCGTCTGGATGTCAAGGTCATTTGTCGGCTCATCGAGTACCAGGAAGTTGGGGTTCTTCATCAGTACGGTGCAGAGATACAATTTGCGCTTTTCTCCTCCGCTCAGCTTATACACGTAGTTGTGCTGTTGTTCTGGTGAGAAGAGAAAGTATTGCAGGAATTGAGATGCGGAGAGATGTTTCCCTCCTCCCATATCTATATATTCTGCAATGTCCGTAATTACGTCGATGACCTTTTGCTGTTCGTTGAATTTCAGTCCTTCCTGCGAAAAATATCCGAACTTTACAGTTTCGCCGATGTCGAATTTACCGCTGTCAGGTTGTATCTTGCCCAGCAGTAAGTTTATAAAAGTAGATTTTCCGGCTCCATTGTCTCCCACAATACCCATCTTTTCGTATCTTGCGAAGTTGTAGTAGAAGTCTTTCAGGATAACTTTGTTTCCCCATGCCTTTGACACATATTGGCATTCGAAGATCTTGCTTCCGATATAAACGTTTCTTGACTTTAAGCGTAACTGTCGTTCTTCAATTTTCCTTTTTGCTATTTTTTCCAGTTCGTAGAAAGCGTCCTCTCTGTATCTTGCCTTATGTCCTCTGGCCTGTGGCATGCGCCTCATCCATTCCAGCTCAGTCCGGTAAAGGTTGTTGGCCCTTTGTACCTCAGCTCTCATATTGTCGAGACGTTCTTGTCTTTTTTCGAGATAGTAGCTATAGTTCCCCTTGTATTTGAAGATTTTCCTGTCGTCAAGTTCCAGAATAACGGAGCATACCCGGTCGAGGAAGAATCTGTCGTGAGTGACCATGAGAAGAGTTTTGTTTCCCCTGCTTATAAATCCTTCCAGCCATTCAATCATGTCAATGTCGAGGTGGTTTGTTGGCTCGTCAAGTATGAGCAGGTCAGGTTCGTTGATAAGTATATTTGCTAGTGCCACTCTTTTCTGCTGTCCTCCGCTGAGTTGTCCCATCGGTTGGCTAAGGTCTGTAATTCTGAGCTGTGTAAGAATTTGTTTTGCCTTAAGTATTTTTTCCTCTTGCCCATTGTGGTTAAAGCATGCGTCAAGCACGCTTTCCTCAGGGTCAAAAGATGGTGACTGTTCCAAATATCCTGTTTTTATACCGTTGGCGTATACGATTTCTCCAGAATCGTAGTCTTCCTTTCCTGTTAGGATAGAGAGTAGTGTAGACTTTCCTGTTCCGTTTTTTGCGATAAGTGCAACCTTTTGTCCTTCAGCCACGCTAAACGATATATTCTCGAATAGAGTTTCCGCGCCGAAGGTTTTAGTAAGATTCTGTACGTCAAGAAAAGGTTTTACGTTTGCCATATTCAGATTTTTCCCTCGTTAATGTCTTCAATATAATTTAACAGTTCCTCGCGTCCGAATTTTTTCTCGCTGCTGGTAACAAAGTATGGTGGCAGTTCCTCCCATTGTTCTTTGAGAGTTTCCATGTATGTTTTTGCCGCCTTTATTGCTTTCTGTGAGTTCCCTATCTTGTCAGCCTTTGTGAAGACGATAGAGAACGGAATTCCGCTTTCTCCGAGCCATGTGATGAACTCGGTGTCTATTTTCTGCGGTTCGTGTCTTATATCGATGAGAACGAAGAGGTTAACGAGTTGTTCTCTCTGCAGGATATATGACGAAATCATTTGTTCCAGCTTTTTTTGTACCACTTTCGAGCGTTTGGCGTATCCGTATCCGGGCAGGTCAACAAGATACCATTCATTATTTATGATAAAGTGGTTGATAAGTAGCGTCTTACCCGGTGTTGCTGAAGTCTTTGCCAGTCCTTTGTGGTTGCAAATCATATTTATGAGACTCGATTTTCCAACGTTACTTCGTCCGATAAAGGCAAACTCCGGTTTATTGTCATTCGGACATTGTGAGAGAGTTGCACTACTTATTGTAAATTCAGATTTTTTAATTTCCATAATTATATATTTATCGTGCCACAGAGTATTTTTATTTGCTGTTGGCGATTAGTATTAAAAGAGCTCCCGTTATTAATCCGCCGACATGTCGGCTACCATTTTCCTGTAAGTAGAGTAGAGGTGAGTCCTACTCACGTATCCAAGCAGTTTTCCCTCAGTATCAAGAACAGGCAACATACCGGCATCAGTCGTGTCAAACTGTTTCATAATCTCCTCCATATTATCGTTTACACTCAATATGCATGGTGGTTGCGACATGAGCTGCTTAACCTTGAAATGATGGTATAGTTCTGTACGGAAAATAATGTGTCTAAGCTTCGACATGTCGATTTCTCCAAGAAATCTGCCTCCATTGTCGAGAACCGGTAGAATGTTGTTGTGGCTTCGGCTGATGGCGTGTACAAGAGTTCCGAGGTCCATATCCTCAGGCACATGCGAGTAGCTTTTGTCAATAATACTGTCAATGTTCATCAGCGTAAGCACCGCTTTGTCCGTATGGTGAGTGATGAGTTTTCCCTCTCTTGCCAGACGCATGCCGTAGATGCTGTGCGGTTCGAATATTATGATGGTAAGATAGGCGCAGATGCTCACGATCATGAGTGGTATAAGCATCTGATACCCTCCTGTAATTTCGGCTATAAGAAACATTCCCGTGAGCGGGGCGTGCATTACTCCAGCCATAACTGCCGCCATGCCGAGAAGCACGAAATTCCTTTCAGGCACGTAAACCCCCACATTATATATATTCCAGAGTCTTGCAAAGAGGAATCCTCCGTAGGCTCCTATGAATAGTGACGGTGCGAAAGTTCCTCCGCATCCTCCACCTCCGTTTGTAGCTGAAGTGGCAAAGGCTTTGGTTAGAACGACGAGAGCTACGAATACCACGAGCATACTACTGTGTCCGTAGAATATCGAGTTGTTCATTATCTGGTCCCAGTCTGTTTGTGTCTTGCCATTGAGCAGAATGTTGATGCTATGGTATCCTTCACCGTAGAGTACAGGGAATAGTGCGATAAGTGTGCTCAGCATAATTCCTCCGAGAATCAGTTTCGCATACATGTGTCCCTTTAGTTTTGAGAACACTCCTTCGCATGCGTTCATTGTTCGTATGAAGTACAGGCTTATTATTCCTCCTGTTACTCCGAGCAGGATATATGCCGGTACTCTCTGCATAGCCCATGCACCGTCGGTATGGAAGTCGAACAGAGCTCCTCCTGACGAGAAAATGTATGTGAAGCATGCTGCCGTGACACTTGCAATCAGAATAGGTAGTAGAGACGCCATTGTCAGGTCGATCATTAGTACTTCGAGAGTAAATACGAGTCCGGCAATCGGTGCCTTGAAAATGCCGGCGATAGCTGCTGCCGCTCCACATCCTACAAGTAGCATCATTGTCTTCTGGTCCATTCTGAATAGTTTTCCCAGATTGCTTCCAATTGCCGAACCGGTGAGTACGATAGGTGCCTCTGCTCCTACACTTCCTCCGCATCCGATGGTTATAGCTGATGCAATTACAGAGCTCCAGCAGTTGTGGGCTTTTAAGCGGCTGTTCTTGCTGCTTATGGCGTATAGAATTCTCGTAATACCATGGCTGATATTGTCTCTGACTACAAATCTCACGAAGAGAGCCGTGATGAAGATACCAATGACAGGGTATATTAGATATAGCCAGTTAAATCCGTTCACGCTGAATCCTGTAGTCAGCAAATGTTGTATTTGCTTGATGAGAGTTTGCAGTATGCTTGCAGCTACAGCAGCAAGGAAACCGACGGCAAAGCTTAGTATAAGAGTAAACTGCTTGTCGGTAATGTGGCTACTCCTCCAGGTTATTATGTTGTTGAGGATTTTTTTCTTTCTGTTTTCTTGCATGGATTTACTATTTGTCAGTCCTGTCAGTCCTTTTCTTTTTCCTTGATTTTTGTTATCTGATAATTTTCACTTCGCCGTTTTCCGAGAGCTTTATTATGCTCGAAGGTTTGTGTGGCTTATGTTCCTGTCGCCTTGTCCAGCATACGTAGTCTACAGCATTCAGTAGCTCTTCAGATATGTCGCGGTAATTTTGTGCCGCAGGTTCTCCGCTGATATTTGCGCTTGTGGAGACTATAGGCTTTTGGAATCTGAAACACAGTTCCTTAGAGAAATTTTCTTTTGTAATTCTCATTGCGATGCTTCCGTCTTCAGCCACTAAATTCGGGGCGAGGTTTACGGCATTGTCGAGAATCACGGTTGTTGGCTTGTCGGCAAGTTCCAGAAGGTCCCAAGCCACTTCGGGTACGTTTCTAACATAGCGCTGTAGCCTTGCGTCAGAATCGACAAGACATATAAGCGCCTTAGAGTCGTCGCGTCTTTTTATTTTGTAAACTTTTGCCACAGCGTCAGGGTTGGTAGCGTCGCAGCCTATTCCCCAAACCGTATCGGTAGGGTAGAGGATAACGCCGCCGTTGCGCATTGTGTCTATAGCATTTTTGATGTCTTCTTGAATAGTCATTTTCTTTTATTTTATTGGGAGTTATTATATACAGAGTGGCAGCTTTCGTCCAGAAGCAAAATGTCATTAGTCTTGCTGGAACCAATAGTAGTACCAATACGTGTTTCCGTAAGAACTTTGTATGTTGAATTTCTGCTGCCGCTTATCCTGGCTGTTTTTTATTATGTTCATGAAATCCTGATAGTCAGCTTCCATAATCTCGTCATGAATTTTCACGATGGGATTAGAGCGTAGGTGTGAGTATAGCATCAGGGCCTCTTTGAAATGTTTTGGAACAATTTTCCCCCTTGCATATTTCGACATTTTAAATTCCTTGGCGAATCCGTCAATGTCCTTATCGAGCAAGTATCCTGTGAGGAGATAGTCTTCGAGAGGAGCCTTTGCCCATCCGTGAGCTTTCATCCATTTCAGATAAACCATCGGTGGCATTTTCTGTTTTGAGATTTCCGCCACGTGGTGGAAAACGAGAGTATCAGAGTAGAGCATGGTCTTAACGCTTGTGCCATTAGGCAGCAAAGACTTTGATCCGCCTTTGATACGGTATTCGAAGAGTTTGTCTCCTAAGGAGCCCGTTTTTGAAAGAGCATATATCCGGAGCATTGTCGTTGAGGAGTCTGTCGGATTATAGTTCCCTTTCCCCATGCATGATGCTTCCTTGAATTTTCCTTCATCAATGAGTCTTTCCAGTCTCATGCGCTGATGGAATATGCTGTCAGTGTTTGCCGTTGCACATATAAATATGAAGAAACTTGCCATTATGAGCATATTTTCCCATAGAATTCTGGCTCCCGATTTATGGCTCAGACCGTCGTTGTTGGCGAGCAGTTGTGCTGATACGAATGTAATGGCTGCATATAAGACAGTAAGGAGAGGCATTAGCCAAAGCCATTTTCCGAACGAGAATCCCTTGTCCACATCAGAGCTTATGTCGGTCAGTATTGCAAGAGCCATTGCTGGCATAAAATATGTCAAGGCGGGGTGTTTAGAGCATCTTCTCGTTGCTGCATCGATGCCTATGTGTGCAAGATACAGCAATATGGTGATAATTGTTGCACCCCAAAAACAGTTGTAGTGTGTAAGTCCTTTAGACAATACGTGCTGTTCCATCGTGAGCAAGTCTGCTTGATAATAGAACAGATAGATAAATGAAAAAGTGCAGAAGACAACGGCTGAAGCAATACTTGCCCATGCCGTTGTCTTGTTTTCTCTGCGAATAAATCTGCTTTTAGCCATTTCAATTTTTCTTCAACATTACAGCCGAACGTGCAGGAATGTATAGTTTCAGCCATTCCTTGTGCTGGTCGACATAGAGTTGATCGTAATTAGTTAGATGCGTTATGGTGTCATCGGTAAATCCGAATCCTCCGTATTTCTTGTTGTCTGTATTTAGCACCACGTCGTAGGAACCTGTCGGAACGAGGAATCCGTAGTCTGTAAATGATTTCACGGGGTTGAAATTGAACACGAAGATGAGGTCTCCTCTCATGAAGGCGAGTATCTGGTCGTCATCATTGTGCCATATTTCCTGTATTTTCGAGTTTTGGAATTTCGTTACCGATTTTATTGTTTCTATCATGTCCTTGTCGAAGTCTCCCAGATAGTGGTAGTCGAGTTCCTTGTTGTCAACGAGGTTCCACTGCCTTCTTGCATATTTATAGCTCCATCCGTTTCCTTCTCTCGGGAAGTCAATCCATTCGGGGTGTCCGAATTCGTTGCCCATGAAGTTGAGGTATCCGCCGTTGATGGTAGAGGCCGTTACGAGCCTAATCATCTTGTGTAGTGCTATTCCCCTCTGTACGTTTCCGTTTTCGTCACCCTTTTTGAAGTGCCAGTACATGTCGGAGTCTACGAGTCGGAAGATTATCGTCTTGTCTCCCACGAGAGCCTGGTCGTGGCTTTCGCAGTAGCTGATGGTCTTTTCGTCAGGTCTGCGGTTTTTCACCTCCCAGAAAATGCTGCTTGGCTTCCAGTCTTCGTCCCTTTTCTCCTTGATAGTCTTTATCCAGTAGTCAGGGATGTTCATGGCCATTCTGTAGTCAAAGCCCATGCCCCCGTCTTTCACTTTGGCAGCGAGACCGGGCATTCCGCTCACTTCCTCGGCGATAGTTATTGCCTTCGGGTTAATCTCGTGTATCATCTCGTTAGCGAGAGTGAGGTAGCATATAGCGTTGTCGTCCTCGTGTCCGTTGTAGTAGTCGGGGTATCCGTTGAAGCTTTCTCCGAGTCCATGGCTGTAATAGAGCATCGATGTTACTCCGTCAAATCTGAATCCGTCGAAGTGGAACTCCTGCATCCAGTATTTGCAGTTGCTGAGCAGAAAGTGTATTACTTCGTCCTTTCCGTAGTCGAAGCACAGGCTGTCCCATGCCGGGTGCTCGTGTCTTTCGCCAGGGTAGAAATATTGGTTTGGGTCTCCTGCCAGATTACCGAGTCCCTCCACTTCGTTTTTCACGGCGTGGCTGTGCACTATGTCCATAACTACCGAGATTCCCATTTCGTGTGCCGTGTCGATCAACGACTTTAGCTCTTCGGGTGTTCCGAATCTGCTGGACGGAGCGAAGAAGCTGCTCACGTGGTATCCGAACGACCCGTAGTATGGGTGTTCCTGTATAGCCATGACTTGAATGCAGTTGTATCCGTCGGCTTTAACTCGTGGCAGAATGTTGTCGCGGAATTCTGTATACGAACCGACTTTCTCTTCGTCTTCTGCCATTCCTATGTGGCATTCGTATATGAGCAGTGGGTTCTTGTCAGGCGAGAATTTTTTCTTTTTCCACTGGTATGGTTCTTCCGGGTTCCATACCTGTGCAGAGAAGATTTTTGTTTCTTCGTCCTGTATTACCCTTGTAGTCCATGCCGGAATGCGTTCTCCGTTTCCGCCCTCCCAGTAGACGTGCATTTTGTATAGTTGTCCGTGCTTTATGGCTTTTTCGCTGATGCGCAGTTCCCAGTTTCCTGTCCCCTCTATTCTTTTAGCCCGGAACTTGTCGCTTTCTTTCCAGTCGCTGAAGTCTCCCACGAGGTATAAGTCAGTGGCGTTAGGTGCCCATTCTCTGAACACCCATCCGCGTTTCATCTTGTGCAGACCGTAGTATTCGTATCCGCTGGCGAAGTCGGCGAGTGAGCGTTTCCCCCCGTTAGTGAGTTGGCTTTTCTTCCATTGTGCATGTTCGTGCCTTCCGTTTATAGCCTCTTCGAATGGTTCGAGATAGGGGTCTCTTTGCACCAGTCCTATGTGCTTCGGAGCTGCCTTAGTGTTTTTTTTTCCTTTGGCGGCTGTCTTTGTTGTTTGTCTTGCCATAAATACAGATTCTATGAGTTAAAAAAGAGTATGGTTTCCTTTCATCAGCCCTGTTCTATAGATAGTGGTTCCCTTTCGTTTCCTTATGCCAAAACCTTGAATATTGCCTTTTTTATTTCGGCTTCGCCTGATATGCAAGGAGCGTGTCCGTCTTGTGGGAAGAAGATTGCGAATTCTCCCGGTTTGCATGTAACGTAAGTGTCTGCCGGGATAGCAAATTTCGTGATGTCCTTTTCGTCGTTGTATTCGCCCTCCGGCAGGCTCTTGAGCGGTGTGTATCCGTAGGTCTCCGATGTTGAGAGCGGTATCTGGATGTCGATCATTCTTTTGTGGGTTTCGAGTTTAGCCTCTTCCTTTATCTTTCCCTTTGCTGTCTGAATGTTCACGAAGAGATCTTTCTCTTTGATGAAATGTTTTCCCTCTTCAAGTGTATTGAGGTCGTTTTCTTTGATGAATTTTAGCACGTCTGCAAACAGTGGGTTGAGAGTGGTGTACTTTTCCAGATTCTCAAGTGTGTCTAT
>DAIOXG010000046.1:0-12299 GCA_036758085.1 Prevotella sp.
AACGCCGGTCGGAGTCTCACCGCAAGAAGATTGACTTTATGTATGTGGTGAAAGGAACGGAAGGTTTCTATTTGCTTGATCATGAGTCGTCTACTCCAAACTGTGAATATAGCGATGAGAAAGACGTGATACGTTACGACTTCGACATGCATAAGTCGCATTATTTCTTCTCTACGCCAAAGCGATTCGTTATCTGCTTCCCTTCAGACTGGCATGTGGCAAAGGTGCAGACACCGATTGCAGACCAGTCGCTTAGGGTTATCGTGCTGAAAATAGACTATAAAGAATAATAAAACTCCAAATACAATGATACAGAAACTTATAGATTTTCTCAATGCCTCACCGGTGAACTTCCTCGCCGTGAAGACACTGAAAGAGAAACTTAACGCTGCAGGCTTCAGAGAGATAAAGGCTACCGAGAGGATTGGCAAGATAGAGCCAGGCGACCAGATATACTTTACAAAGAACGACTCTTCGCTCTATGCCTTCCGTATCGGTGATGAAACGCTTGCCAATATGGGCTTCCATCTAATTTGTGCCCATTGCGATTCGCCAACGTTCCGCATCAAACCGAATGCTGAGATGCTCTGCGAAGGAGGAATAGTAAAGTTGAACACCGAGGTGTATGGCGGTCCGATAATGAGTACATGGTTTGACCGTCCGCTAAGTCTTGCCGGAAGAGTGATAGTAAGAGACGGTCATCCATTATGTCCAGAAACCCGATTGCTGCACATAAAGCGACCGTTGTTGCAGATAAGCAACCTTGCCATCCACTTCAACCGTCAAGTAAACGACGGTGTGCGCCTAAGCAAACAGAAGGATATGCTGCCGATATTGGGCATAGTAACCGACCAGCTTGAAAGCGGAAATATGCTGATGAATGTCATTTGTGAAGAACTTGGAGTGGAGAAAGATGATATCCTCGACTTCGACCTTTATCTTTATGATTACACTCCGGCTTGCACCTTCGGCGTACACAACGAATTCATCTCCAGCGGCAGGCTCGACGACCTCAGTATGGTGCATGCAGGATTGGAGGCGTTGCTGTCGGCAGACGGCTCTACAAGTGCATATGACAAACCATCTGCGCCATTTGCAACCCAAGTCCTCGCCATCTTCGACAACGAAGAAACAGGCAGTCAGACAAAACAGGGAGCCGGTAGTCCATTCCTCAGCACCTTGTTGCAGCGCATCGTCTTCGCTCAAGGCGGCACAATGGAAGACTATTTCCGCTCAGTGGAGAAGTCGTTTATGATTTCCGCCGACAATGCCCATGCCTGGCATCCAAACTATTCTGAGAAGTACGACCCGACGAACCATCCAGTGCTTGGTGGCGGACCGGTAATCAAGTTCAATGCAGCCCAGAAATATGCCAGCGATGCCGTATCGGCAGCCATTTTTTCCGGCATCTGCGAACAGGCAGGAGTGCCCTGCCAACGCTTCGTGAACCATAGTGATGTGGCAGGTGGCAGCACACTTGGCAATATCCTTGCTTCGTCGCTTCCGTTGCGCGGTGTGGATATGGGTAATTCCGTGCTCGCCATGCATTCGGCAAGAGAAACAGCATCCGTTGCCGACCACGAATATTGCATCAAGGCATTTACGGAGTTCTACGGAATGTAATATAGCGATTTATGTAATGTAATTGTCTGTAGGGGCAAGCATTCTATTTATATGCAAATAGGGACAGCACGAGTCAAAGTTTTCTTAGCTTAGCTCTTGTTGTCCCTATTATATTTATATATTTTGTTTTGTGCTAAGAGGGCACACAAAAATGGTGCAACGCATCCACTGCGCCACACCACCTCGCCTTTTATAAGCTAATGAAAAGTGTATTTATGTTTCTTTTATAAAATGTTGTCTTAATTGTTTCAATAAATCAGTAAAAATATGTTTTCGCTTGCAAATCTAAATATTTCTGTTTGATTTTCCAAATAAAAGCGGTAAAAAAATGTATAAACATATCAAATTGTAATATTTCTTAATGTTTATACCGATAATTTGCATTCTTATGTAGATTCTATGTGTATGTGTTGGCATATAACAAACAATAGACATTCTTGTATTTCAGCACTTTCCTTGCAAAAACAGAAAACTTGAAAAATAATTTTGTTGAACACCCAAATTACATTATCTTTGCAACAAATAAGCTGCATCTCAGCAATAAGCCCAAACAAGTTTGGCTTGTATTGCGTTCGATTTGCATTATATTTGTATAAAATAAGCTGCATCTCAGCAATAAATCCAAACAAGTTTGGCTTGTATTGCGTTCGATTTGCATTATATTTGCACATGTTATTCGAATACATAATTATATGTCGTGTATTATTAATATTGAAACGAGCACAAACGTGTGCTCTCTTACTGTGAGTCAGGACGGTGCTGACATCTTCACTCGTGAAGACCATACCGGACCTAACCATGCCGTAAAACTTGGAGAATTTGTTGACGAAGGTCTTTCCTTCGCCGATAGTCATGCTATTCCCGTAGATGCCGTTGCCGTGAGCTGCGGACCGGGGTCTTATACCGGATTGCGCATTGGTGTTTCGATGGCTAAGGGAATTTGCTATGGCAGAGAACTGAAACTTATAGCCGTACCTACGCTCGAACTGCTTGCCGTTCCGGTGCTGCTTCATCATGAGATTGAAGAAAATGCCTTGCTCTGTCCGATGATTGACGCAAGACGCATGGAGGTTTATTCTGCAATTTATGACCGCAAACTGAATGAAGTGAGAAAGGTGCAGGCGGACGTCGTAGACGCTGAAACCTATAAGGAGTATCTTGACAAGGGACCGGTGTATTTCTTCGGAAACGGGGCTAAAAAGTGTATGGAGGAAATAAACCATCCTAATGCCCATCTGATAGAAGACATCGAGCCGTTGTCGAAATTTATGTACCCGCTTGCCGAGAAACGAATCGCTCAGGAGAAGTATGAAGATGTGGCATATTTCGTGCCGTTCTATCTGAAAGATTTCGTTGCGAAAACTCCTCGCAAGCTTCTGTAGGCAAGTGGATAATTTAGAATATAAGAATATGAACATACAAGGACTGGATTACAATACCTCAAGGGAGCAACTCATTTTGCCGGAATACGGCAGAGAGATACAGAAGATGGTAGACTATGCCGTAGCTCTGCCCACAAAGGAGGAGAGACAGCTGTGTGCGGAGACAATAATTGCTGTTATGGACCGTATGCTGCCTCATAACAGGGCAAGTCTCGATTATAAACGCAAGCTATGGGATCATCTTGCAATCATGAGTGGGTTTAAGCTTGATATCGACTATCCGTATGATGTCAGCAGCGCAGCGAAGATATCAACAAAACCGGAGCCGATGAAGTATCCTATGAACAGAATTCCCGTAAGGCATTACGGCAACATGCTTTTCGAGCTGTTCAATAAGCTTAAGACCATGGAGCCGGGACCGGACCGCGATGATTTGGCGCGACTTGCGGCAGAGCAGATGAAGAGAGACCTTGTACAATGGAGCCATGGAGCATGTAGCGACGAGAAAGTGGTGTCAGACTTGGCACGTTTTACCGATGGGGTAATTCAGCTTGATGTTCATGAGCTGCAGAATATGCGGTTTACGATGCCGTCGCGAAAGAATACGGTAGACAGGAAGAAAAATAAAAAAAGACAAATACGCTAACCCTTTATCCGATATGGAATCTTTTATCATAGAAGGTGGTCATGCACTAAGCGGCACTATTACTCCCCAAGGAGCCAAAAATGAAGCTTTGGAGGTTATCTGTGCCACGCTCCTCACTGATAAGGAGGTGAGGATAAAGAATATCCCGGACATTCTGGATGTGAATAACCTCATTCTGCTCCTTAAGGATATTGGAGTGAGAGTGGAACGGGAAAATAAAAATGAGTATGTTTTCTGTGCTGAGAATGTAAATCTCGATTATCTTGATAGTGATGAGTTTGTGAAGAAATGTGCTTCGCTAAGGGGAAGCGTACTCATGATCGGTCCGCTGCTCGCACGTTTCGGCAAGGCGGTGGTAGCAAAGCCCGGTGGCGACAAAATCGGTCGCCGTCGTCTTGACACTCATTTCTTGGGCTTTAAGAAACTCGGAGCTAAGTTCGTTCATAGTGAAGGGGCTAACACTTTCGAGATAAAAGCCAACAGACTGAAAGGAACTTACATGCTGCTCGACGAGGCTTCGGTTACCGGAACAGCAAATATCATTATGGCTTCGGTACTGGCAAAGGGAACAACAACGATATACAATGCAGCCTGCGAACCATATATTCAGCAGTTATGCAAGATGCTGAATGCCATGGGAGCGAAAATCACAGGTATAGCCTCGAATCTGCTTGTTATAGAAGGAGTGAAGGAACTTCATGGCGCAGAGCATACCATACTTCCTGACATGATAGAAGTAGGTTCCTTCATCGGTATGGCAGCAATGGTGGGCAATGGATTGCGCATCAAAAATGTCTCTGTAGAGAATTTAGGAATTATCCCGGATGCTTTCAGAAGACTTGGAGTGAAAATACTTGTAGAGGGCGACGACCTCTATGTTCCGCACATGCCACATTATCAGGTAGAATCATTCATCGACGGTTCGATAATGACGCTTGCCGATGCCCCGTGGCCAGGACTGACTCCAGACCTGCTTTCCGTGCTGCTCGTTGTGGCGACACAGGCAAGAGGCAGTGTGCTTGTACATCAGAAGATGTTTGAGAGCCGACTGTTCTTTGTCGACAAACTCATCGATATGGGGGCACAGATTATACTCTGCGACCCACACCGTGCGGTAGTCGTCGGTCATGACCACAAGGTGAGGCTCCGTGCCGGCAGAATGACAAGTCCGGATATACGTGCCGGAATAGCTCTGCTTATAGCAGCACTAAGTGCCAACGGAACATCTCGTATTGACAATATAGCCCAGATTGATCGCGGATATGAGGACATTGAGGCAAGACTTAATGCTCTTGGCGCAAACATTAAACGTGTGAAGAATTAATGATACGACAGGAAGAGGTATATAAAATAGGTAAAATAGGCAAGCCGCATGGAGTAAAGGGAGAATTGACTCTCTTCTTCGACGATGATGTCTTCGACCGTGTTGAGGCAGAGTATCTCGTACTTTGTGTTGACGGCATACTCGTACCGTTTTATATGGACGAATGGAGATTCAAGACCGGCGAAACGGCTCTTGTCAAGTTTACCGATATAGATACAAAGGAAGCTGCTTCAGAACTTACAGGCTGCGAAGTGTTCTTTCCGAAACATCTGTCAGACAGGGATGATGACGACCTTACTTGGGATGAGATAAAGGGCTTTGAAGTCGTGGATGCGAATTATGGCAATATCGGTAAGGTGGTTTCTATAGACGACAGTACGGCAAATGTTATTATGGATGTAGAAACGGCAAAGGGCAGCATAGTACTCATTCCCGCTAATGAAAACTTAATCAAGGAAGTAAATTCGGAGAGTCGGCGCATCATCGTCGATTTGCCCGACGGATTGGTTGACTTGAACGATATAGACTGATATTATGAAAAAGCAAATAGCAATTCTCGGCTCTACGGGGTCGATCGGTACGCAGGCTCTCGATGTGATAGAGCGTCATTCAGACTTGTATGAAGTTTATTGCCTTACGGCAAACAACAGGGTTAGAGAACTTGCCGAGCAGGCACGGAAGTTTAAGCCTGCAGCTGTTGTTATAGCCAATGAGGAGCATTTCACAGAATTGAAGGAGTTGCTTTCCGATTGTCCCGACATTAATGTATATGCCGGCAAACAGGCACTCGACGATATCGTTACAGCCGGTCCTATAGATATGGTCCTTACGGCGATGGTAGGATTCGCCGGATTAAGTCCGACGATACCTGCCATCAAGGCTCACAAGAAGATTTGTCTTGCCAATAAGGAGACCCTTGTCGTTGCCGGAGAATTGATATGCCGACTTGCTGCTGAAAACCACGCACCTATATTGCCGGTAGACAGTGAGCATTCTGCAATCTTCCAGAGTATAGTGGGAGAGGGCGACAACAAGATAGAGAAAATCCTGCTTACTGCTTCAGGCGGTCCGTTCCGTAATTTCTCGAAAGAAAAGCTTGCCACGGTTACAAAACTTGATGCCCTGAAGCATCCTACATGGGATATGGGCGCAAAGATTACAATCGACAGTGCCACGATGATGAACAAGGGCTTTGAAGTGATAGAAGCCAAATGGCTTTTCGGTGTTGAGGCTGACAAGATACAGGTATTGGTTCATCCGCAGTCAATTGTCCACAGTGCAGTTCAGTTTGTCGACGGTGCCGTTAAGGCACAGCTCGGCGTTCCCGACATGAGATTGCCAATTCAGTATGCCTTTTCATTCCCGGATCGTCTGCATCTTAATGGCGACCGTCTTGACTTGTTCAAGCAACCGCTTGAGTTCTTCGAGCCAGACCTTGACAAGTTCCGTTGTCTTGCCCTTGCTTATGATGCCATAGCCAAGGGAGGAAACATGCCGTGTATCGTAAACGCAGCCAACGAGATAGTAAACCGTGCGTTCCTCGAGGACAAATGTGGATTCCTTGATATGCCAAGAATCATAGAGCAGACAATGCAGCGTGTGGCATTTGACGCAAATCCGTCATACGACACATATATTGCTACTGATGCCGAGGCAAGGCAGGTGGCACGCGAACTGTTGTAATACAAATCCCGGACAACTTCAGAAGTCTCTGTCTTTCAGAGTTATCCGACAGTACAATAATAAATGATAAAATAAAAAATGGAAGTATTCTTAATCAGACTGCTGCAATTTATGCTGGCAATCTCTCTTCTTGTCCTGCTTCACGAAGGCGGACATTTCTTCTTTTCGAAACTCTTTGGGGTGCGTGTAGAAAAGTTTTTCCTTTTCTTCGACCCTTGGTTTCATATTTTTCAGTTTAAACCAAAGAACAGCGACACAACTTACGGTATGGGATGGCTGCCGCTTGGCGGTTATTGCAAGATATCCGGAATGATCGATGAGTCGTTTGATACGGAGCAGATGAAACAGCCGGCTCAGCCGTGGGAGTTCCGTTCCAAGCCAGCATGGCAGCGACTGCTTATCATGATTGGCGGTGTGCTCGTGAATTTCCTTCTCGCATTGTTCATATACAGCATGGTGCTCTTCCATTGGGGCGACAGCTATATTCCAGTGCAGGATATGACAATGGGAATGAAGTTTAACAGCGATGCCAAGGCTATAGGATTTAAAGACGGTGATATTCTTGTAGGAACAGAGAGCAAGACATTCAAAAAATTCGATGTAGATTTGTTGCGCAGCATTGCCGACGGCAAGAGTGTAACGGTGAAGCGCGGCGGCAAGACACTTACAATCAATTTGCCTGCCGACATGAGCCTTCTGAAGATGGTAAAGTCAGAACCAGCCTTCGTTCGTCCGTTGTTGCCTGCCGATGTTGACAGCGTAATGCCTAATACTCCTGCTGCAAAGGCAGGGATAAAGGCTGGCGATAAAATCCTTGCTATAAACGGAAAAAATGTAGATTCATGGAATGAGTTTACCGACCAGATTGCCGTTATGAAAGATGTTCTCGCTGCAGCTCCGCAGACGGTAAAGGATTCGCTAAAGGCACGTACAACGACAGTTGTATTTTATAGTAGCTCAAAGAAACAGAACGATACGGCAAAGGTTGTTCTCTCTCCAGAGATGGAGCTTGGTGTCGGCATGTCAAACCTTGCCAAATACTATAAACCCGTAACAAAGGAGTATGGCTTCTTTGAGAGCTTCCCAGCTGGCGTGAAATATGGGCTTGGCGTATTGCGTGGTTATGTAGACGATATGAAATATGTATTCACGTCGGATGGAGCGAAGTCTCTTGGCGGTTTCGGTGCTATCGGAAGCCTCTTCCCGGAGTCTTGGGACTGGATGCGTTTCTGGAACATGACAGCATTTTTGAGCATAATACTTGCTTTCATGAACATTCTGCCAATACCGGCACTCGACGGTGGACATGTATTGTTCCTCCTCTATGAGATGATAACAGGCAGGGCACCAAGTGAGAAATTCCTTCTCCGTGCAGAGTATGTCGGTTTTACAATCCTCATTCTGCTAATGGTTGTTGCCAACCTTAACGACGTGTTGAGGTGGCTCGGCATAATGAGCTAAACCACCATTTGTATATATTCTTGTTGTATATTTATGAAAGTTTTTTCAAAACGATAGAATTTTCAGAGAAATGAATTTTTTGAACAAGTTAAGCAAACTATTGTCTGTGGCGCTGCTGCCTATAAAGCGCAACGCCACTTTCTTTGTTTTTATGTATGCACTCGGTCTGCTGTGCTGTTATGGCGTGGTGCCAGACAGACCGTGGTGTCACGTCTATGGTGATACATGGACAGAACTTTTCTTCGACGTGTATGTGCTTTCTGCCATACTTGCCGTTATTCCGAAAATTGCAAGACGTTGGCTAAGACTGCTGTTTTATATCTTGGCATACACGACGGCAGTTGTCGATATGTATTGCTTAATGAAATTCGGCGCTACCCTCAACCCTACGATGCTTTTGCTCGTCGGTGAGACTAATGCCAGCGAGGCTTCAGAGTTCCTCGAGTCATATCTTAACTGGGATGTTCTGTTCAGCCGCGTAGGACTTGTCCTGCTTTTTGCAGCCGTAAATATCGTATTGGGCGTTTGGCAAGACAGAATAATAGCCTGGTGCCGTAAGTTGACAGATAAGTCAGTTAAGCTGCATGCTATGCTGTCGGCTGTAAAAAGCTTCTTCTGCAAGTGGGCATGCGGCTTGCGTATTGGCGTCTCTACAATTGTTATAGTCCTGTTCGTAGTTTGTGCATGTATGAGTTGGGAGAATAAAGTCCTGCTCGTCCGACTGATGTCGTATGACAATATCGGAAGCGTTGAACACGAACTGACCAAACATCCGCACGGAGAGCAGTATCTTCCTCTGTACCGTCTCGTCTTCAGTGTTTACGCCAACGAACTCACAGCAAAACAGCTCGTAAAGCTAAAGGCGAACATTGATAAAATAGAGGTAGACAGTTGTTCCTACCGCAGCAAGACGATAGTCCTAATTATCGGTGAGAGTTACAACCGAAACCACGCGCAGCTTTATGGATATGACATAAAGAACACTCCACGCCAGGTGAAATTACAGAGACGCGGCGAACTCATTCCTTTCACCGATGTTGTGTCGCCATGGAACCTTACGAGCTTCGTGTTTAAGCATCTCTTCTCGCTGTATACCGTAGGCGACAAGGGAGAGTGGTGTGATTATCCGCTATTCCCCGAAGTATTCCGCAAGGCAGGATACCATGTTACATTCGTAACAAACCAGTTCCTCCCTGAGGCAAAGGAAGCCGTATACGATTTCAGCGGCGGTTTCTTCCTCAACGACGAGACACTGAGCAAGGCACAGTTTGATACCCGAAACACTCAGTTGTTCCGGTTTGACAACGGACTCCTTTGCGACTATGAGAAACTGAAGAACCAAGGCGAAGGAAAACCGCAGCTCATAATCTTCCACCTCAAAGGGCAGCATGTGGACTACCGCACTCGCAGTCCGAAACCTCAGAAGAAATTTAACAAGGATACCTACAAGGAACTTCGTCCCGACCTTAACGACAAGGAGCGCACAGTGCTCTCCGACTACGACAATGCCGTGCTGTACAACGACAGTATCGTCAATGCCATCGTCGACAAGTTCCGCAAGAAGGATGCCATCGTAGTCTATGTGCCGGATCATGGCGAGGAAGTGTACGACGGTGCACATTTCTATGGACGTATGCACTCTACAGAGATTACAGCCCGTCTTGCACATGCAGAATTCGAGATACCGATGTGGATATGGACCTCAAAGGAATATCGTCGTAAACATTCCGATATCTGGCAGGAGGTGAAAGCTGCAAGGAAGAAAGCATATATGACCGACGCTACGCCGTATCTGCTGATGTATCTGGCAGGAATACAAACACCTCTCTATCGTGATTGGCTGAATGTACTTAGCGATAAGTACAACGAAAAGCGTCCGCGTATTCTCAAAAAACAGGTAGATTACGACGTGCTAATGGCTAAGGAGAAAAAAGAGAAGCAGAAGGCAGAAAAGAAAGAACTTGAAAAAACAAAGGGTAAGAAAAAATGAATAAGCAGTTATTAAGCCTTGCCGAATCCAAGGCTTTAAGGGGAATAGCCATTCTTGGCATTATATTGCATAACTATTGTCATTTCCTCGGTTTTGCCGTAAAGGAGAATGAATACACTTTCAATGCCGACAAGCCTATGCAGTTGCTTGACAGGCTTTGTTCGCTCAACCACGACCTCTTCGTGCATATCCTTTCATTCTTCGGCCACTACGGCGTGCCACTCTTCTTGTTTATCAGCGGTTTCGGGCTCGTTATGAAATACGAGAAGAAAGAACCGCAGAAGCGTGTCGGCTTCTTCTCTTTCACCTGGTATCACTATGCCAAACTGTTGCGCCTGATGTTCTTGGGCTATATCGCCTTTGCCGTGGTCTGCTATCTTCATCCCCACGGATATCATGGATATACCTTCGGTAGGGTAGTGGCACAGTTGCTTATGTATATCAACATACTTCCCGATCCGGATCATATCATTAAGCCCGGACCATACTGGTATTTCGGACTCACGCTTCAGCTATATATCATCTACCGTCTGTTTCTTTATCGCCGCAAGTCGCTGTATACTATTCTGTTCGTTGTGGCATGCTGGACTATACAGACGTTGTTCTCTCCGGAGCTGTTTGGCAGTGATGACTCGTTAAACCGCATCCGCTATAACTTTATCGGTGCGATGCTGCCGTTCGGAATGGGAATGCTCTATGCCCGTCATGGCAAGATGCTGACGAAACCCGTATATGCCGCCGTTTTAGTATTGTCGGCTGTTGCAGTGTTTGCCGGCAGCTTTAACTTCAACTCATGGCTTTGGGTTCCGGCATTTGTCGTTACGGGTGCCGTGGCAACGGTAAAGCTGTTGCCTGAGAAATGTCTTGTCCCTTGTGTATGGGTAGGTGCCATTTCCTCTTCTCTCTTTGTTGTCCATCCGGTGTTGAGGGAGATAATAATCCCGATGTCGTATAAAGGACAGGTGTACACTGGCATCATTATCTATATCGTTGCCTCGTTTGTCTGCGCTTGGCTCTTTAAACTGATGTTCAGGTTTATACCGAAACCTAAATTGAATTAGGAATTAGGAATGAAGAATTGGGAATGGGTAGGACTGAATAAGACAAAAGTTGAGAAGATGAACTATAAAGTTTTGAGCAAATACCGTGGCGAACTGATGGGACTTGCCATCTTGTTTGTCGTGATGTTCCATGTTTGGATGCAGCATAGCAATTTCTTCTTTCCCTTGCGCCGCTTGGGGAATGTGGGTGTTGATATGTTCCTTTTTGTCAGCGGTATGGGGTTGTGGTTCTCGTGGATGCGTTCCCGTTTCGGCAAGTCGCTCGACGGCATCGGCGGAATGACCATACGGCAGTCTGCCGTAAGGTTCTTCCAGCGTCGCTATCTTCGCATCTATCCCATTTGGCTACTTGTAGCGTCGGTGTATTATATCGGGAAATACATCGACAATCCCGGTGGCGGATACAGTCCGGACATTTCTAACCTTATAGCAAATATCCTCTTCAACTGGAGCTTCTGGCGTGCCGACGACCTCACTTTCTGGTATGTCCCGGCAACGATGATGCTTTACCTCTTTGCTCCGCCGTATATGGAACTGATACGTCGCCGTCCGGCATACCGTTGGTTGCCCGTGGCATTCATCGTGTTTGCAGCGATGGTTCAGTATGTACCCTTGTTCCACAACAGCGTCGGTCATCTGGAGATATTCTTCAGTCGTGTGCCGATATTCTTCCTCGGCATAAACGTCGGCAAATATGTCATGGAAGGTCGACAGTTGGAAAAGGGAGCCACAGAAATACTCCTTCTTGTCTTTGTCTTGAGTGCTTGGCTCTGTCTGCGTCTTGAATATATCGGTCATTCCCGTTTCCCGTTGTTCATGGAGCGCATAGCATATATCCCGCTCACGGTGTCAGCCCTGCTGCTCGAATGCAGGCTTCTTGCCGTCAGTCCGAAGTTCCTCCGCAAGTCATTGTCCTTCCTCGGAGCGATAAGTCTTGAGATATACCTTATACATATAGAGTTCGTTCTTCGTCCGCTCGGAGTGTATCATCTTGGCTATTGCCTTACCACTCTATGCGTATTGCTGATATCCATTCCCGTCGCCTTCGTCCTTCATAGGGCGATTTCCATGTTGACAAAAGGGGTTGGAGTGTTGATAAATAGGAAAAAATAAAAAATGTTTTTTCCCG
>DAIOXG010000047.1:0-9706 GCA_036758085.1 Prevotella sp.
ATAGTGGTTTTTTTCCTGCTTTTATTTTCGTTTGACTGCCTCTGTCTTAATCAACTTTGAAACTTTCTGTTTGACGGCAGCTTCCGAAAATGATGTGCGATAGGAAGAAACAATGTAAGTGGTCGAGCCGATTTTCCGCTCGACATTCTTTTTGGGCTTTTCCATAAAAACTCCTCCAAGAAATATAAAAATAAAGCAACACGGACGGCGCAGGCAGTACGCACCACAAGTCTTTCAACTTCAAGCCATTCCTATGGACAAGCTGTCACGATTTTCACGTCTGAACAGGAGTATCATTATAACCGAGGACGGCTTCTATTCCGAATAGCGTTCGCTCGCTCCTTGCTTTCACCCTATGCTGCTCATAGGATACATGAGGTTGATTATGCGGAGCATAACAGGAGGTCGTGGCGTATTCGGACATTAACGGAGCAATGCTCGGTAACGTTCCGTGCTGTACTATTCAATTTTCAAGGTACTGTGTTGGCGGACAAAATGTGCCCTCATCTATTAACCGAAAAATCGAGATTTTTTTACAGTATTTCCGCACTTTGTTTTCAAGTTCGTATGATTGCACAACTTTGAAGCTAACTCTTATTCACAATGACTAAGAATTGTGCGGAGCTTCTCAAGTATTTGTTTGCGAAATCTCCAGCACTTGATATACGAGCTATGACGAAGCTCGGCAAGTTCTGCAAGAGAGTAGCCCTCGAAAAAGTGCAGATTGATAAAATTAAACTCATCGCTGCTCAGAGAATGGAGCGCACGCCAGAGCTTCTTCATTTCTTCTGAACGCTCAAAGCTGTCCTCCACGGAAATCGGCGAAGCAAGTTCACGTTTCATTCCGTCTATGCTCACGTCACGGTGAGCGATAGAACGCTCGGTCTGATACCGTTCTTGCCGATGTGAGCTGCGATAGACTTCATACACCTCCTCGCTCACATAGATTTTTTTGCTTCCAATGCGTATGTACTTCATTGGTCGCACCTCCTATAAGATTATTTAGGGGCGTTAAAAGCTCCCACAATCATCTTACAGGACAACTCATGTTATTAGCCACAAGCTGTTTGTAAAATCCCAATTATTTAGGACTTTTTAAACGAAAAATTCTAAATGGTAAATATTGACATTTCAATACTTTTGTGCTAAAATATTTTACAATACATATTATATACCATATTTTGGAAGTTGTCAAGCGTATTCTAAATAATTGTCGGCGCGGCGTTAATTGAATTTGAAAGGTGTCTTTCGGCATTGCGGGTCCTCGACCCGTGAAAAAAACCTCTCATTTTCCGGTTAATATGTAGAGAGGTTTTTATGCTGCGCATGGTTTTCGATTTTCGCATAGGTCTTAAATCCCCGAAAATCGAAAAGTAAAACAGCAAGCAACGATAGTGTCAGGACACTATCACGTTTTTGCCCTTTTGCCTGTTCTGTATAACAGGTCAAAAACTTGCTTGTTGGTGAAGTATCCCCAAACCCCTCGAAACGCTCAGAAGCGTTAGTCAACTCTTTGCCGACGGCGGCAAAGAAAATAGCTGAATACAAGGAGTTAATAAATGAATTGGAAACGAGATAAAGAACTGCGAATACTTCTTTCAGCGGACGAAGAAGATAGCGAAATTTGCTGTAAGTTCTTTGAAATGTATTATAAGGAATATTCCAAAATACACGTTAAAGGCACAGGGGAAAACCACAGTATAATCTGCAACGGGAAGAACTCATATGACGAGCAGGAAAGTATTCTTGTTTTCAGATTTTGTGCGTACCTTATTGCACAAACACAAATCACTTTTCTTCTGAATAAACAATATTTATTGGATAGCATGACAGATATAAAAGAAAATAGTCTGATTGGAATATATACTGTATTTCTCATGCTGAAAACCACAGCAAGATTTTCGGGCAACAGATGTCTTTCATTAAAGACTGACATAAAGCCGAAATGCCGTTTTGAAACAGCAAATGAATGTGATAGAGCTGCAGATAACCTTGTTGAACAGTTCCTTTGTGGAAATTGCCTTGATTTCGATGAAATATTCTCAATATTGAAAGCTATTTACAACTTCATTGATAACACCATTGTCAAATTCGATTATTATGAAAAAGGAGCAAAGTGAATGAAAAAAAGGAACAGAAATATAAAGATTGAGTTTTATGTTTACCCCGAAGAAAAGGTTCTGATTGAGAAGAAAATGGAAATCAGCAAATATCCCAATATGTCCTCTTATTTAAGACAGGCTGCTTGCTACAACAAGGTCATTGTACATAATTACGACTTCGCCGATTTCAAGCAAATCGGCAAGGAATTAAACCGTATCGGTGTTAATATCAATCAGCTTGTTGCCAGAGTTAATTCTACAGATAATATTTATCAGGAGGACTTGAATTATCTCAAGGAAATGGTACAGAAGATATGGCTTACACTACAATCCATCCTATCGAATCTACCTTGAATTATGCAATCGCATATATCACTAAGCCACATAAAACGGAAGAACAAAAATACGTTGACAGCTATGCCTGCACGCCTATTATTGCGGTTCAAGAATTTGAGCGGACAAAGCAGGATACACATTATAAAGGCGGTATCCTTGCTTATCATTTAATCCAGTCGTTTATGCCGGGCGAAACTACTCCTGAGCAGGCTCACGAAATAGGAAAGAAATTAGCGGACACGCTACTTAAAGGACAATACGAATATGTAATATCAACCCACGTTGATAAAGAACATATCCATAATCACATCATTATAAATTCGGTAAACTTTGAAACGCAGAAAGCGTTCAGCACGGAGCTTGATACATTTCGTAATCCCGCATGGCAGAATATACGGAACATCAGCGATGAACTGTGCAGAGAATACGGGCTATCCGTTATCAGCAACCCCGAACGTGGAAAGGGTAAGAGCCGTTACGAATGGGAGCAGGAACGAGCGGGCAACAGTTGGAAAGCGAAGCTGAAAATCTCCATTGACGAGTGCATTAAATATGCTTCAAGTTTCGATGATTTCCTCGAAAGAATGAAAGCTCTTGACTATGAGATAAAACACGGAAAACATATAGCGTTCCGTGCCAAAGGTCAGGAACGCTTTACCCGTGCCAAAACACTCGGCTATTACTATACCGAGGAACAGATACGATACCGCATTGAACGCCGCCTTATGTGGCGTGAAAGACAAAAAACCTCGCCGGAATACAGATATATTCCACGAGGTCAACGGTTTATTGCTATTGAGGGCAAGGTTGAAGAAAACGAGGGCTTGAAGCGTTGGGCTATGCTCCAAAATATGAAGAACGCTTCCAAGCTCATTAACGAGCTGTCAGAGCGTGGCTTCGACAATCCCGAACAGGTTCGGGCAAAGCAGATTGACCTTTACGATGAACGGCTTGACATTCAGGACGAAATCAAACAGGTCGAAGCACAAATGACTGATTTGTCGTTGCAAATCAAGCAGCTTCAAACCTATCACGAAACTAAAGAGGTCAATCAGAAATACAATAGTGCGAAGAACAAGGACAAGTTCTTCCGTGAGCATGAACAAGAGCTTCTGCTATATCAGGTAGCAAAGAAAAATGTTCAGGGATTACTCAACGGGAACGGCAGACTTCCGGCGATTTCGGATTTGGAAAATCAGAGAGCTTCCCTGAAAGAAAAGAAAGGCGAACTTATGCAGCAATACAGAGATATTAAGAAAGAGATTACTGAGGTCGAAAAACTCAAAGCAAGTCTTGAAAATCTTGCAAAGACCGAGCCGAACCTCGATAAATCCAAGACGGATAATCTTACATAAGGGAAAAGAAAAACGCTCCCGAAAAAATCGGGAACGTTCAGCGGTTATTCCTTATCGACAAATGGCGAAGTGAGGTACTCAAAATCTTCGGGATAATTCTCGTAAAGATATTTCAGCAGCGCAGTATTATAGAGGTTATTTACGCTTGTTCTCTGCTTTTCGGCAATAGCTTTCAGCCGTTCCAAACGACCTTTCTGTACACGCACTCTGATGCTGTCATAATGTGCAGCGTTATACTTGGCAACGGACTCTTTTGTTCCCTCGGTATACTTACCCTTAATGTACTTGGGGTTCTCTTTCTTGGGGGGCATTTTTTCATCTCCTGTCTGTTTGGCGTTCCGTGTTAATTATACCACATTTGTCATACTGGTGACAATATGATATATTTACCAAAACACGGGCTGAAATTTTGTACAAAATGCGAATTGTCATACTGTACACAGTATGATATACTGTAAGAGCAGTAAGAAATTCGCCAATGGCGAACAGAGAACACAGGAGGTAAAAAGCATGAATTTTGCAGCTTCGCTTGTTATTGTGCTTATCCTTGTGGGAATTTTAACGCTGATATATGTTGTGGGCGGTATTCTTGAAGCTCTCTCGACATATATCAGGCACACAAAGGAAAGAAAGTGCAAAGGACGGGAACAGCATTCGCCAATGGCGAACAGCGAGATTGTAGGTCATAGAAAACCTACAACGAGGTAATGGACTACTGAACGGAGGAACGACCATGTTATTCTTACAGATTTTACTTATCCCTTTCAAAATCATATTGAAGCTCGTCGGCTTCACAATAGCCGCTGTCATTAAGTTTATTGGCTTTGTGATAATGGCGTTCTCGCACGTCTGCGGGTGGGTCACAAACCTCATCGGGGGCATTATCTTCCTTGTCGCTGTTTTTTACACAATATGTGGTATAGTCAATTTCGGCGGCTTGCAGGAAATATCGCTTTGGTGGGTATCAAGTATTATCGGAATAGCAGTCGGACTTGTTATCGCCACCATGTCGAAATGGGTCGAATTTGTTGGCGCCCTGATACACGATTGGGGCGACAATCTCTGGGACTTCATATGTGACATCAGCATTCTGCCCTGCTGATTGTTTAATGACGAGCTGCGGAAACGGAGGACAATATGAAAACGGTAAAAGCATGGGTTGACAAATGGAAAGAGCAGTTCGGAACTGCTAGGGACAGCGATGATGTTCTGCTTATTCTGCAATCAGAAAATGACGGCGACTTATATGAGGGGCATTTTCTTGATACTCCCGACAAGTTCTATCCTTGTAAGGTCATCCAGAATAGTCGCTGTATAGCTTCCTCTGACAAGCGCAGAGATGGAGCGTACATTCTCACTATAATCCCAACGAATGATATGCTTGACGAGCTTTTGAAAAACGCAAGCGGCGGAGATATTACAACGGGAAAATCCGGCTGCGGAAAGGCTTTCATCGCAAGCGCACACGACATACTTAAAACAAAGGAAGTACGGCGCATAGAATATGTGTCCAAAGCAGTCGCACAGCGTATTCTCAACCTTTGCAGCGAATACGGTTATACGGTCAATCATCTTAGCGAGTTGTCCGGCATTACCCAATCTACGGTCAGCGATATTGTCAACGGCAAGTCTAAAAATGTTGGCGTTGTCACACTCCAAAAGCTCTGTGAGGGACTTGGAATTACCATTGAGGAATTTTTCACCGACCCTCTTTTCAGAGAATACATACCATACTGAATGTACTTCGCCATTGGCGAAGTAAAAATAAGGAGGAAGAAAATGAAAATCATCTCTATTGCAAATCAGAAAGGCGGCGTTGGCAAGACCACGACCGCAGTAAACCTCGGCTCTGCCTTGCAGATTGAGGGAAACAAGGTGCTTCTTATCGACCTTGACCCGCAGGCAAATCTTTCAAGCTATCTTGGCTTTGAGAAAATCGGGAAGTACGATAATCCTACTATCTCGCACCTGATGATGAGCTGTGTAACAGGAATGGAGGTCTACGCACAAGACTGTATCTACCACAATGATACGAACAAACTTGACTTCATTCCCTCTGACATCAACCTTGCGAATGCCGACTACTATCTCATTCAGGCTGTGGCGAGAGAAAAGGTCTTAAAGCGCATTCTTACGAACGAATGCTTTCAGTCCTATGATTATATCATCATAGACTGCCTGCCCTCGCTCGGTATTCTTCTTACGAACGCACTTACGGCTTCAGACGGTCTGATTATTCCTGTTCAGACACAAAAGTTCGCCCTTGACGGACTTACAATGCTGAACAACATCGTTCAGCAAGTCAAGGACGCCGTAAACGAAAAACTGGAGCTTATCGGCGTTCTTGCAACTATGGTTGATAATACGAACATGAGCAAGGCGGTACTTGAACAGCTTTCAGCTAAGTACGGCAGCAAGCTGTTCACCACAAAAATCAGCAAGTCAGTTACCGCTGCCAACAGTTCCGAACAGCAGAAAGCACTTACTTTTATGGGAAACAGCAAGCTCGGCAAGGAGTATCTTGAGGTCGGCGCAGAGGTTAAAGCAAGGTGCTTCATGGCTGAACAGTCAAATAGCTAAACAATGCAGGAGGTATAAAATGAATATTTTTGAAACTATGATGAAGTTACTTTTAGCACTTTGCGGATTAGTAACTGGCATAATTCTTTTAATCAATTTTTTCAGTTCTCCAGAATACTACGATATAACGTATAAACGATTAAAATCATCTGTTTCAGCGGGAGAGATTGTCGAAAAGAGAACAGAAAAAGGACGCACGGGCTTCTTTTCGGATTATGTTCCAGTCAGATACTTTTTTGAAGTTGAATGGGAATACGAAAAAGATGGTGAGGTAACTGTAGAAAGTAAAGATTTTGAAGTCGAGCGTGATGTCTACCTTGCCTATGATATAGGCGACTACTATGACAGCCGGAACTTCAGACTTGTTTCTGAAACGGAGAATACAGAGAACGGATAACGAGATAAGAGGTGTAAATATGTACATTGAGCGAAAATCAGCAAGTCAGTTACCGCTGCCAACAGTTCCGAACAGCAGAAAGCACTAACTTTTATGGGAAACAGCAAGCTCGGCAAGGAGTATCTTGAGGTCGGAGCAGAGGTTAAAGCAAGGTGCTTCATGGCTGAACAGTCAAATAGCTAAGAAATTCAGGAGGTATAAAATGAATATTGTTAAAACGATAATGGGACTTTTTTTCATACTTTTCGGATTGGGATTTTGTATATTTCTTTTAATCCAAGTAAACCAAGATTTCAAGACGGAGGGGGATTATAAACGATTAAAATCGTCCGTTTCAGCGGGAGAGATTGTCGAAAAGAGAACAGAAAAAGGACGCACGGGCTTCTTTTCGGATTATGTTCCAGTCAGATACTTTTTTGAAGTTGAATGGGAATACGAAAAAGATGGTGAGGTAACTGTAGAAAGTAAAGATTTTGAAGTCGAGCGTGATGTCTACCTTGCCTATGATATAGGCGACTACTATGACAGCCTGAACTTCAGACTTGTTTCTGAAACGGAGAATACAGAGGTTGAAGAACGAGATAAGGAAGAAAGCACGGAATAAGAACGAAAACACAGAAAGGAGCAGCTAATGCAAACCTACATCTGCAAATGCGGCAAGACCTTTGAAAAATCAAGCAAAGCTGACACTACAGGATATGTCCTGACGGACTATTCGCCGCAGCATGAATGCTTTGGCTGTCCCTACATAGTTACGGAGCGTGACTGGCAAACAAAAGAAATAGTCAAGCGTGAATGCCGGGCAACACCTAAAATCACATATCTTACCCGTTGCCATATTGGTACGGGCGGCGGCGATTTTTCGTATTGTTACATCTACTCGCTTGACCTTGTGTTCATAAAACGTGTTCTGAACTTCGTAAACACACTTGACGGTGCAGAACATCACAATCATACTGTTCCTGAAGAATGGAGGGCTGCTGACTTCGGAAAATGTTATCGAAGCGATAATTGTTGCGGACTAGCAATATTCCCTCTTATTTTTAAGAAAAACAAGTTAGGAACAGAAGCAAGGAGAGCCGTTAAGGATAGATTTTTCACAAATTTGGGATATTACAATGCTGTCCGCAAGGATATGACCGAGGAACAGGAAAAGGAAATCATTATGCAACGCATTGAAATCGCAAAGGAAAACGCCCGGAATGATTGTGAAAGCTGCGGTTATTGCAGTAATGATGAAGAAGAACCTAACCCAAAGGAGGATAAAACCATGGTCGGACCCGCATTTAATTTCGGAAGCTTCATTTCCGAGAGCAATACTCTGAAACAGCTCCCACTTAATCTGCTCGTACCTCGTCACAATCACAGGTTCAAGCTCTATGACGGCGAACGCTTGCAGGACATGGTACAGAGTATCAGGAGCAACGGCGTATTAACTCCCATCATTGTCATGCTTATTAACGACGAGCTTGTAAAGCTCATCGAAAGCGAGATGAACGCCGCTGATGAGGACAAGAAAGTAAAGCTCGGCGAAGCGGCAGAGTTCTACCGCTCACATCTCGACAAGTATGAAATACTTGCCGGACACAATCGCTGTAATGCTGCACAGCTTGCGGGAAAGACGTCTGTTCCCGGTATAGTCAAGGAGAACCTTTCCTATGATGAAGCCGAAATGTACGTCGCAGAAACGAACTTCATGCAGCGTGGATTTGACGACCTCTCCATTACCGAGCGTGCAGCCGTTCTGGCAGCTCGGCATTCCGCTATGTTCGACGAGGACAAGCGGAACGCCATTGTGAGAGAACTTGCAATACTTAACGGAGAGGAAGTTGAGAATACAGCGGACGGCGAAAAGAAAAGCAAGCTCGCCGCAGTCGGCGAAAACTATGGTCTGAGTAAGGATACCGTCGCAAGGCTTATACGCATTGACAAGCTCGTCCCCGAACTTAAGCCCTATGTTGACGAGGGCAGGATTGCTGTCAGAGCAGCAGTCAATCTGTCTTATCTGTTCTCATCGGAACAGAGAAAAGTCGCAGAGCTGATAGACTTCGGCGTTGATATGAAGAAATCCGCACTTCTGCGGGAGGTGTCCAGACAGAATAAGCTCAACGACAATGCTATCCATGAAATCCTCATTACAGGAAGATTGGGCAATGCGCCTGTGGCTAAACGCAAGCCTATCCGTGTTAAGATTGATACTGAAATATCCGATAAATACTTCTCTCCCGATTGGGACGAAGCTAGGGTTCAGGATATTATCAATCTTGCGCTTGAACAGTATTTCTCAAAAACGGGAATAGAGCGTGACGGCGGTGAAAACCTTGATTGACATCCTTATGGCGGTTTATAACGGTGAAAAATATCTTGCTGAGCAGATTGAATCTATTCTTGCACAGGATTCCGGAGGTTGGCATTTGTATATCTGCGACGACCGTTCGGCAGATAATTCATTCGGGATTGCCTGCGGATATGCTGATACATATCCGCAGCTTATAACCGCCCGCCGCAATGATAAACCAAGTGGCTCGGCTTGTGCAAACTTTATCGGAATGCTAAAAAAATCACAGGCGGAATACATTATGTTTTCCGACCAAGATGATTTCTGGAAGCCCGCAAAGGTTCGATTAACTTTTACAGAGATGAAGCGGCAGGAAGAAAAATATGGTGAATGTCCCCTGCTTGTTCATACCGATATGCAAATCGCTAACGAACAGCTTAACGTTATTAAGCCGCATTTTATGCGCTATCAGGGAATAAATCCTGCCGCCAATGAGCTGAACAGGCTTTTTGCCCAGAACAATGTTACAGGCTGCACGATGATGATAAATCGCAGCCTTGCCGAAATGGTAAAATACTCCCCGCCGGAAAAAATGCTCATGCACGACTGGTGGATTGGGATTGCCGCAGCAGCGACCGGACATATCGGGTTTGTTTCC
>DAIOXG010000047.1:9716-12260 GCA_036758085.1 Prevotella sp.
TCCGAGCCGCTGAATATGTACCGTCAGCATGGCGGAAACCTACTAGGTGCGGTCAACAACCGCAGCAGGTTGGCTCTCACGAACGCCAAAAAGTTTAAGGCTCGTGTAAAAGCAACATATGAACAGGCGCAGGCTTTTTTAGACGAATACGGTGACATTCTGCCGCCGCAGTCAAAGAAAATTGCTGAAACTTACGCTCAGCTCCCGCTGCACAGAAAGCCTATAAGAGTATGGAAAATAATCCGATTTAATTTCAAGAAGCAGAACTTTATATCGGTAGTTGGTCAGCTTGTGTTCTGCTGACTGCGGAACGGATAACAGAACAGATTAAAAAGTTCTGTTCAAATGTTACACAAGGAGTGAAAAAATAAGCCAATGGAATTAAAAGACCTGATTAAGATTGACAAGACTTTAAGGAAACCCAGTGTGGTTGAACAGGTTGTATCTCAAATGATTGATTACATTGAATCTGGAACGTTACCCGATAATTTGTGTATTCTGCCCGATTCCCGTAAATTTGCAAGGGAACTTGGAATTACGCCTACAAATGGCTGCAAAATATACCATAGGCTTGCAATGTACGGCGAGTATGACAAGGATTACAATTTGATTATCGACTGCAAGGGACGAGCGATACAGCGTTTTCGGGATAGTGTCAGGTATGCTGTTAAACACCGAGTGTCTAACTGCGAAATGCTCGAAATGATTGCGGATATTACAGAGGTGGACAATCCCTGCACAAGTATTTCATCAGTTCCCGCAAAATCAACGTTCTGGCATAACTGCCCCATATGTGGCAAATACATTGATGACGGGGCGGCAGACGGACGGTGCTTTGACTGTTTGGAAGCGGCTGAGCATAATGAAAATCACACATGATATGAACAATTCGCCAATGGCGAATAACGGGCTGACTTTGCAGCCTAAGACCGTGACAGTAGCCGTAAACCGTCGCTTGCGACGTAGGCTTTACTCACGGGAAGGTATAAGCTCCGTGCATGAAAATCCGCACGGACGTTATGTGTTGTTATGTGGTTTGGGGTTTTAGAACTCTATGTTTTTACACATGACGAAAGAATGCAATTCATCATTTTCCAGTGTCTTATTGTTTTAGAACTCTATGTTTTTACACATGACGAAAGAGCGGACGGTACAGCAACAATGTACCGAAGTTTTAGACCTCTACATTTTTGCTCATAATGAAAATAAAGCGAGGATAATAAAATGACAAAAACGACAAAAATTCAACTTATATCAAAGAATGATGATGTACTTGAGTATAAAGAAGTAAATAAACTGCTTTGGGAACTTCAGCGAGAAACAAGAACTGCCGCCAACAGATGTATTCAATTGTGTTGGGAATACAGCGGCTTTGAAAGTGACTGGAAGAAAAAACACGGTGAATACCCTACCCGTGAAGAAAACAAAGAAATTCTTGGGAAATCGCTTTCTACGGTTATTTACAATCGCATCAAAGAGGACGCTCCCAGTATGAATACTGGCAATCTTTCTATGTTAAGCCAAGGAGTGTGCGGCAGATTTAATGCCATAAAGGGCGATATACTGCGTGGTAACGTGTCTATTCCCTCATATAAAAGCAATATCCCCATTGAGCTGCATAAGAACAGCATTAAACTTCAATGCGACAAGGACGAAAACGGCGGAGTTAAAGAATGGATATTTGAACTTAGCTTGTTTTCAAGAGCTGCAAAGAAAGAATATAACCTTTCGACAGGTTCGCTCATATTTAAGGCTATTGTTCCTGCAAAATCAGCAGGAAGCGTAAGAACTATTCTTGAACGCTGCTATGATGAAGTATACAGCATTGCGGGAAGCAAAATAAAATACGACAACGGAAAGTGGTACTTACTGCTCTGTTACTCTTTCGACAAGCCAAAGACAGAACCGAGCAAAGAACAGATGAAAAATATAATGGGCGTTCATATCGCAGAACATAATGCGGTTATCTGTACTTTTAGCCATAAACCAAAAAAGTACACGATTGACGGCGGTGAAGTTCTCGCTTTTGCAACACAGATAGAACGGCGCAGACGGAACATCGGCATGGCAAGTTCCAAGCATTCTGTCCTTTGCGGCGACGGCAGAGTAGGACATGGCTATCGTAAAAAAATGGAACCTTTGAATCATATAAGCAATAAGATTTCTAATTTTCGGAATACCACAAATCACCGTTATTCACGGCAGATTGTAAACTGGGCAGTTGCAAACAAATGTGGGGTTATTCAGATAGAGGACTTAAATGGACTTGCTTCCGAGGAACTTGAACGCAGTACGCTTCTTAAAAACTGGTCTTATTACGACCTTATCGGCAAGATTGAGTATAAGGCAAAGGAATTTGGTATCAAGGTCGTTAAGGTCGGTTACAAATGTCTGCGCAAATGGTGCAGCGAATGCAAAGCTCCTACCGTTGAACGCAAGAAAACAGATGACGGAATGGTGTATGATATATGCACCTGCTGCGGACAGGCTTTTGACATAGATTACAATATACCAAAGGCACTTGTTATAGAGGATATTGACGAG
>DAIOXG010000048.1:0-12200 GCA_036758085.1 Prevotella sp.
TTTTGTCCTTAATATCAATTGTAGCCATATCTTTTTGTTATTTTTGCGCACAAAAGTAATAAAAATATTCAAACTATTCTTCAAACTATCCAATTAATTAGTATTTTTGCAGATATGAAGATACTAACTTGCACACAGATACGTGAGCTCGACAAATATACAATAGAAAACGAGCCAATAAAATCAATAGATTTGATGGAACGCGCAGCCAAGGCTCTTACCAAGGCAATATGCGGGATATGGTCTGTTGATACAGAAGTCGTCGTCTTTGCCGGTCCGGGCAACAACGGCGGCGATGCCCTTGCCGTGGCGCGCATGATGGCGGAACAGGGATATAGCGTAAAGGCATATCTCTTCAACATCGGCAACAAACTGTCTGACGACTGCTCCATCAACAAGGAACGCCTCGCACAATGCAAGAGCATGAGGGCATTCACCGAAGTAACCAATGAGTTCGACCCACCCACGCTAACTGCCGAAACGCTCGTTGTCGACGGTCTGTTCGGTTCCGGCATCAACAAGCCCCTGTCGGGCGGATTTGCCTCGCTGGTAAAATACATCAACCAGTCGGAAGCTAAGGTGGCAAGCATCGACATGCCGTCGGGACTTATGGCAGAAGACAACTCATACAATGCCCAGACGAATATAATCCAGGCAGACTACACCTTTACCCTACAACAAAAAAAGCTGTCGTTTCTCTTTGCCGAAAACCAGATGTTCGTCGGCAAACTGCGCGTCCTCGACATACGTCTGAGCCCCAAGGGACTCAGTCTCATCGACACAGCATATACCATCAGCGAAGAAAGCTACGTAAGACATCTGCTGAAGCCGCGAGGAGAATTCTGGCATAAGGGGATGGCAGGCAACGCACTTATCGTTGCCGGCAGCTACGGAATGGCTGGCGCAGCAATACTTGCCACGAGGGCATGTCTGCGAACTGGCGTCGGTAAAGTTACAGTAAGGGTGCCGTCGCTCAACAACGACATAATGCAGATATCCGTTCCGGAGGCAATTGTCAACAACGACCCGGACGACAGACATTTCACCGAGACTCTACCATCCGACGAATTCGACGCCATGGGTATCGGTCCGGGACTCGGCACCGAGGAGACAACAGCCATCGCTATGGTTTCACAGATAAGGCGCACGCAGTCGCCAATCGTGGTCGACGCTGACGGACTGAACATTCTTGCCACCCACAGGGCATGGCTACAGCAACTGCCAAAGGGCACCGTGCTCACCCCTCATCCAGCAGAGTTTGAACGCCTTGTAGGATGCCGCTACAACGACAGCTACGAGCGACTCTCCAGGGCTGTAGAACTGGCAACATCGCTCCAGATATACATCATACTGAAAGGTCATTATTCGGCACTCTGCATGCCCGACGGCAGGATTGCATTCAATCCTACCGGCAATGCCGGCATGGCAACGGCAGGAAGCGGCGACGTGCTGACCGGAATTATCACCGCCCTACTTGCCCGCGGATACAACCAGAAAGATGCCTGCATTATCGGCATGTACCTGCATGGACTTGCCGGCGACATCGCTGCCGCTGAACTCGGAATGGAAAGTCTTACTGCCGGCGACATTATAAGATTCCTACCTAAGGCATTTAAGAGACTGGAAGACTGAAGGAATTAGGAATTAGGAATGAAGAATGAAAAATTCAGAACTCCCAGTCCTCCCAGTTCTCCAATAACTCCCACCATTAAAAAATAAACAATACCCCCATTATGATAAAACAATACAAGACAATAGCCATCGCTGCCATACTGGCGGCAGGTACAACAAACATGAAAGCCCAAAACACAGGACTGTCTGTCGAAGGCTCTTCATATTACTTGCCGCAGACGGCATTACGCTTCGCCATGCAAGTGGAAAAGACGACATATACTCCCGGCGACTTCGCCATGTATGCATCCCGATATCTGAAAAGGAACGATATCAGCATGGAACCGTCTACGACCTACCGTATCGTGAACCTGAAGCTCAGCTCTGTGGCTCAGCCGGACACCTCAAAATTCTTTACCGCCAAGGCTGACGCGAAACACAGCATCAGGTCTTTGGAACGCGACGAAAACGGGGTGCTCGTTGCCGTTAATGCAAAACCGAGAAAGATTGAAGCGCCACGCCCCTTTGTGCCCGCAAGGAAGCCGACTCCAATCAACCCACGCGACTTTATGACTGAGGAAATTCTCAGTGCCGGAAGTTCTGCAAAGATGGCAGAACTGTGTGTACAGGAGATTTATGACATCCGCGACAACAAGGGACTGCTAAACAAGGGACAGGCGGATTTCATGCCTAAAGACGGCGAACAGCTGAAGATTATGCTCCGCAACCTTGACCAACAGGAAGATGCCCTGATGCAGCTCTTTACCGGAACGACGGAAAAGGACACAGTGGAAAATATTGTAACATTCGTGCCGACACGAGAAACCAACAAGCAGCTTCTTTTCCGCTTCTCAAAGTTTCTCGGCATGACAGACAGTGATGACCTCGGCGGTAGCCCATATTATATAAAGGTGGAAGATCTCCACAGCATGCCAACCCTGAATGTCTCTGACGACGTGAAGAAAGACAAGGACAATGTAGGTATATATGTGAACCTGCCTGGAAAGATACGAGTTACCGTGTTCAACGGCGAGCGCACACTTGGCTCATTTGAACTCTACGCTGCACAATTCGGCAAGACGGAATCTATCAGCGGCGAGATGTTCAGCAAGAAATATACCACAAGCATCGTGCTCAACCCCGTAACGGGAAGTGCTGAGAAGATTGAAACAGAGGCTATTAAATAGAGCTTGAAGAGCTTGATAATCTCAGAATTCTCGGAGTTCTCAGAGAACTCCGAAAAAAACAGGCGCTCAATTACACCATTGTAACG
Organism: Prevotella sp.; assembly: GCA_036758085.1. Classification (GTDB taxonomy): domain Bacteria; phylum Bacteroidota; class Bacteroidia; order Bacteroidales; family Bacteroidaceae; genus Prevotella. The sequence continues at coordinate 2,885 of DAIOXG010000048.1, forward strand.
AGCGCCTGTTTTTTATATTAAAATTGCGATATTAGTCGAGCTGAGCAAGCTTGTTGTCGCTACCGAGCACGTCGATAATCTTGTGCTTGTACATCTCCTCCATCAAGTCGCGAGCTGGTCCGCAGTACTTACGTGGATCGAACTCAGCAGGCTTCTCTGCCAAAACCTTGCGAACGGCAGCAGTGAAGGCAAGACGAGAGTCAGAGTCGATGTTAATCTTGCAGACTGCACTCTTAGATGCCTTGCGGAGCTGCTCCTCTGGGATACCTACAGCATCAGGAAGCTTACCGCCGTTGGCGTTGATCATGTCAACATACTCCTGTGGAACAGAAGATGATCCGTGGAGAACGATAGGGAATCCAGGAAGCTTCTTCATAATCTCGTCGAGAACGTCGAAAGCCAATGGAGGAGGAACCAGACGACCAGTCTTCGGGTCGCGTGTGCACTGCTCCGGCTTGAACTTATAAGCACCGTGGCTTGTACCGATTGAGATAGCAAGAGAGTCAACGCCAGTCTTTGTAGTGAAGTCGATAACCTCCTCAGGCTTTGTATAGTGAGAAACCTCTGAGGCAACCTCATCCTCAACACCAGCCAATACTCCGAGCTCGCCCTCAACAGTAACGTCAAACTGGTGAGCATATTCAACGACCTTCTTTGTAAGAGCCACGTTCTCGTCGTAAGGCAGCGAAGAACCGTCGATCATTACAGAAGAGAAGCCCAGGTCTACACAGTTTTTGCAAAGCTCAAAGCTGTCACCATGGTCAAGGTGCAAAACGATCTCAGGATGGTTGCAACCAAGTTCCTTAGCATAAGCCACGGCACCCTGTGCCATATAGCGCAGCAGTGTAGGGTTAGCATAGTTGCGTGCACCTTTGGAAACCTGAAGGATAACCGGCGACTTCAGCTCTGAAGAAGCCTTGATAATAGCCTGCAGCTGTTCCATGTTATTAAAGTTGAATGCTGGGATGGCATATCCGCCATTGATGGCTCTTTTAAACATCTCTTTTGTGTTTACCAAGCCTAATTCTTTATAACTTACCATAGTATTTGTTATTATAATGTTTATATGTTTCGTCTGATGATTTAGTTCAGGCTTTCGTCTTAACTATTGGCAAAGTTACCAATTAAATTTGTCTGTACAAAACAATAGCAGTTTTTTTCATGTTTCAAAATCGTGAATATTGACATAAATTAAAGCATAAAGTATGGTAACATGCTCTTTTTTAAAACGGAGTTTACAGAATGAGTGTATTTCGGCATATATTTTTATAAATTTTCTCCATGTTTTTTGTGTCTTCGCCTGTCCTTTTGAGCTTAATCTATTTTTTACATACAGACACATTTTTCTACCACATAATCCCTCTACAGCATCGTTTGCTCCTGTATAGCCACTTCGCCAGTTGTACATATCATGCTGATTTCGTAATTTTGCATTATAAGAAACACAATTACTGAACCCAAATGTAACATAATAATTCTCAAAAAGAGAAAAACGGCAGCTGGTTTCGCGAGAAACTGCTGCCGGATTTTTTTTTACAGTCGTCCCTTCTCCATATAGCTGTAATATGCCCCGTCGGTAATGATAACATGGTCGAGCAGGTATATGCGCATGGTATCACACGCCTTTTTCAGCCGCTGCGTCAGGCGGTCGTCGTCGCCACTCGGATTGGCGTTGTTGCTCGGGTGGTTATGACAAAGGGCTACTACGGTGGCATTTGCCAAGAGTGCCTCTTTCAGTATGACGCGCACGTCGACGGCTGTTTCGCTTATTCCGCCAGTGGATATCTGTAGCGCACGAATCAGCTTGAAGTTCTGGTTCAGCAGCAGTACCCATGCCTGTTCCGTGGCGAGGTCTTGCATCTTCGGGTGCATGAGTTCGTATATGGCAAGTGCCGAGTCCATACGTGGTCTTTCTGCCGCCTTCTCTGTTTGTCGGCGCTTTCCGAGCTCACAGGCTGCAAGTATCGTAATCGCCTTTGCCGGTCCGAGTCCGCGGTATTTGCTGCTTGTCAGTTCGCCGACCGTCATTTTCCCCAGACTGTTGAGGTTGTTGCCACAGTCGTTGAGCACCCGCTTCATCAAGTTCACGGCACTCTCCCCCGGCGACCCGCTGCCGATAAGGATGGCAAGCAGTTCGGCATTCGACAGTGCCTGCGCCCCGAGGGCAAGCATTTTCTCCCGTGGGCGGTCTTCTTCTGCCCATTGTGTGATTGCAAGATTTTCCATGTTGTGTTTCGTTGATTTAAGGTGGATACAACGTATCGATTCTTTTTATAAGAAAGGATGGAGAAAGGAAAAGTAACCCTTCTCCACCTTATCATATATATAACGCTGATAATTATTTATAGAATGTCTTGTCGAAAGCGCTGAATTCGTCTTTCCCCATCACGCAGCGTTTCCACCATGCCGAGAGGAAGCCGCAGCCGTAGCCCATCAGTTGCACGAAAGCTGCCGCAATGCTCATCGCCCCGATTTTCATGCTTCTGTTCTGCCGTGTGGAGTCAATGAATATCAGGAGGCAATAGGCGATTATCGGCAGCCACGGACCGGCACACAGCCAGTACCACTTGTGGATATCGTCATACTGCATCAACACTCGTCCCACGGCTGAAAGAAGAACAAGCGATATCACGCCGACGGTGAATACCATTGGCAGCAGATGCACGAGTTTCAGCGATTCCGGGTATTTCTTGTAGAGGTTGATGCGGGCAATGCCGCTGTTGTACACCTGTCGGAAGAACTTGCGGAAGTCCGTTCTGCGCTTGTGCCACACCCATGAATCGGGGAACAGCCGGCAGCGACATCCTGCCTTGAAGATGCGTATGCTGAAATCGATGTCTTCGCCGAAGCGCATCTTCGAGAACCCTCCGAGCTTGTTATACACCTCGCGTCTCACTCCCATATTGAAGGAGCGGGGATAGAACTTGTCGAGTTTTTTCTTCTTGCTGCCGCGTATGCCGCCGGTGGTGAAGAAGCTCGTCATGGAGTAGCTTATCGCCTTCTGCGTGTCGGTGAATGAGGAGTGTGCCTTGTCCGGTCCGCCGAAGGCATCTGCCGGTTCGCGCTCCAGTTCCTCGCTGACGCTCTCTATATATCCTGGCGGCAGCACCACATCGGAGTCGAGTATAATGACATACTCCCCCCTGGCGCGTTCCACTCCATAGTTTCGGCTCTGCCCGGGACCGCTGTTTTCCTTCATGTAATAGTGCAGGTCGAGAGTGCCCTCGTATCCCTTGCATACGTCTCTGCACGGGCGCGAACTGCCGTCCTCTACGATAATCACCTCAAAATCCTTTTCGGTCTGTTCCACCAGACTGCCCAGCAACTCGTCCACTTCATCAGGACGGTTGTAGACGGGAACGATTATTGAATATTTCATATTTCTCTTTGTCAATATGGGCAAAGGTAAAAATAAAATCCGAAAGTACTCGTATATAAATAAAAAAGTTTTTTGGTGATTTTACCCTCACACCCCTCACACATCCCCCGGAAGCCCCTGTTTATCGGGGTTTTGAGTGTGAGGGTAAGTGTGAGGGGTGGTGAGGGGTGTGGGAATTAGGAATTAGGAATTAATAATGACCGTTGCAATGAAATAGCAGGAGTATCCGGCCCTTGCACCAAAGGTGCAGCATTGCTGCACCTTTGGTGCCACTTACATATACGCCCCGATTTCTAATCCACCGTGAGCATATGTTTATAAAACTGCAACTTCATTACAACTATTAAATATCCACAAGCGAGCAGAAAACAAAGAAAGAATGGGAAACCCTACAGCCATTTCTTTTTACGAGAAAACGGCAGCAGGATTTCCCACTCCACAATATTTATAACGGAATTCTAACTATTCCTTAACACGGCTCAAGTAGCTACCGTCGCGAGTGTCAACCTGGATAAGGTCGCCCTCGTTGATGAAGAGAGGCACACGGATTTCGGCACCGCTCTCAAGAGTAGCAGGCTTTGTAGCGTTAGTTGCTGTATCGCCCTTGATACCCGGCTCGCTGTGAGTAACGCGAAGGTTGGTCTTTACAGGCATCTCGGCATAGAGAACAGTCTCTGTATCAGCATCAGAAACAACCTCTACGATGTCAGACTCTTTCATGAACTCAACACCAGAAACGAGCTCTGCCGGAATAGGAGTCTGATCGTAAGTCTCCTGGTTCATGAAGATATAGTCCTCACCCTCTTTGTAGAGATACTGGTATGGGCGACGGGTGATTGAAACATCCTCAAGCTTCTCACCGATGTTGTAACGGCGCTCAAGTACACGTCCGTCGGTAACGTTCTTCAACTTGATGTTCATAATGGTGTTACCCTTACCTGGCTTGCGGTGCTGGAAGTCGATGCAAACCCAAATGCCGCCGTCCATACGAACAGCAACACCCTTCTTAATGTCCTGTGAATTAATCATTTTGTTTATTTCTTATAAATTATTGTCGAAAAAAGCTATTGCGAGGGTCTTGCATCCTATGCTACATATTCCGCATAAAATACCGAAACTCTCCCTTTTGCGGTGCAAAGTTACAACAAATTCAGAAAAAACCATAAAAGAAGTGTGTAAAAATGGCTTTCTTTTTGGTTAAATCAAAAGAAATGAGTAATTTTGCAGCCCAAAGCGTATAAACAATAATAATAAAATAAATAAAAAACAATGAAAAGAACATTTCAGCCACACAACAGAAGACGTGTGAACAAGCACGGTTTCCGCGAGAGAATGGCAACAAAGAACGGTCGCCGCGTGCTTGCATCGCGCCGCGCTAAGGGTCGCAAGAAGCTTACTGTTTCAGACGAGAACCACGGCAAGTAATTCTTGCACTCCACACTTTTAAAGCTTTAAAAGGATTAAAGGCAGAGGGGAATATGATGATGAGTCATATTCCCCTCTGCCCGTTTTTATGTGCCGAAAATGTGTAGCTTTACACATTTTCGGTACTTGTTTTGTGCAAAATTACACATTTTCCGCACATAGCACAAATATTTCAGCATAAAAGCTATACTTTCCCCGCCTTCAGTCCGCGAATCACGGCACTGGTAAATCCGGCATGCTCCATCTCGTTTAGTCCACGTATTGTGATGCCGCCCGGTGTAGTAACCTTATCGATAGCAGCTTCGGGATGCTCGCCCGAAGCCTGGAGCAACTCCACGGCACCCTTTATCGTCTGCAACACAATCTTCTGCGCCACCTTTGCCTTGAAACCAATCTCTACGGCTCCTTCCACGTTTGCCCTCACGTAGCGCATGGCATAGCCTATACCGCACGACATGGCGGTGGCGGCAGGAAAAAGGGCCTCGTCCATAAGCAGGGTCTCGCCCAATTCATTGAATATGTCGGTAACGGCATTTGTCTCGCCCTGTGATGCTCCGACGGCAGAGATGAAAGTCATTGAGGCTTTCTGTGCGATGGCGATGTTCGGCATGACGAGGAAGAGCGACGGTTTCTCGCCGTCTTTGTCCATCCATGCGTTGATCTGTTCCGACGATATTCCGGCAGCTACGACCACGAGTATCTGACTCTTGTAGTTGAGCGTGTTTTTTATGCCGTTCAATGTCTTTTCTACACACCACGGTTTCACCACAACCATAACGATGTCACCTTCGGCGGCAGCAACGTTATTGTCGGATGTTACGCTTGCTCCAAGTGCGGCAAAGTGGTCCATCGTACTCTGGTTATGGTCGCAAACGGTAAGGTTTTCGGCTTTCGCGTCCTCACACTTCAGCAGTCCTTCGGCAATGGCACCGCCCATCGCCCCTGCTCCTATTATTGATATTTTCATAGTCAAAGCTGTTTTTGTTTAAACCAGAAACTGCGAATTGCTTACAATTCGTTCAACACGTTCTCCAAGCGGATGATAAACTCGTCCACTTCTCCCTTCGACAAGCAGAGCGGTGGCAATATCCTCAAGATATTCGTTCCGGCGCATCCAGTGAAGCAATGCTGCTCATGAATAAGTTTAGAGCGCACCTCCTTGTGCGGAATGTCGAGAACAACGCCAACCATCAGTCCTCTGCCCCTCACCTCAAGGATATGGCGGTTGCGCTGGCGCAGCTCTTCAAGTTCCTTGATGAGATATTCGCCCACGAGATGGGCATTCTCCACGAGTCCCTCCTGTTCAAACACGTCGAGCACGGCAAGTGCTGCCGTACAGGCGAGGTGGTTTCCGCCAAAGGTAGTTCCGAGTTGTCCGTATATAGGTTTGAATTCCGGCGAGATGAGCACTGCTCCCATAGGGAAGCCGTTGCCGATGCCCTTGGCACAGGTGATGATGTCGGGACGGATACCGAGCCACTGATGGGCAAAGAATTTTCCGCTTCTGCCGTAGCCACACTGTATCTCGTCGCAGATAAGGATTGTTCCGTATTTCTTGCAAGCCTTTTGTAGTCCCTGTGCGAACTCGGGCGAAACCATGTTCACTCCGCCCACGCCCTGAATGCACTCTATTATGCAGGCACAGACATCGCCCTTGGAGAGTTCCTTCTCCCAAGCTTCGAGGTCGTTGATTGGCAGATAGGTAACATGTCCGTTGTCGTTTATCGGAGCGATAATCTTAGGGTTGTTTGTTGCCTCAACGGCGAGTGATGTTCTGCCGTGGAAAGCCTTTTCGAGCGAAAGGATTCTTTTCCGTCCGTTGGTGAACGAGGCGAGCTTCATTGCATTCTCGTTTGCCTCGGCACCGCTGTTGATAAGGAATAGCTGGTAGTCGTCGTAGCCCGATGCCTTGCCCAGTCTTTCGGCCAGCTCCACTTGCAGTTTGTTTATTACGGAGTTGCTGTAGAAGCCGAGCTTACTGAGCTGCTCCGTTAGTTTCTCCACATAATGCTTGTTGCAGTGGCCTATGCTGATTACGGCATGGCCGCCATAAAGGTCGAGATACTCCTGTCCGTTCTCGTCCCACACCTTGCATCCCTTACCTCTTGTTATATTAATGTCGTATAGAGGATAAACGTCGTATAGTTTCATGTTTAAAATGCTCCCGCTTTAAGTTTCAGTCCGGCAGTCTCTTCGATACCGAACATAATGTTCATATTCTGCACCGCCTGGCCCACGGCACCCTTCAGCAAGTTGTCTATGCATGAAGTGATGAGCAGCTTGTCGCCATATTTGTCGCAGTGTACCAAACACTTGTTTGTGTTCACCGCCTGCTTCAGGTCTATCGCCTTGTCAACATAATGAGTGAAGGCTGCATCCTTGTAGAAGTTCTTGTAGCCCTCCACAATTTTCTCAATCGGCTTGTCGGTCTTCACCACCTCGGTAGCAAATATTCCCCTTGCGAAGTCGCCGCGGTAAGGGATGAAGTCGATGGCTGCATCGAGATAGCCCTGGGCTTTCTTCAGGCTCTGCCTTATCTCCGGCACATGCTGATGCGAGAATGCCTTGTAGATGCTCATATTGTTGTTGCGCCAAGAGAAGTGGGTCGTTGCTCCGGGTTTCTGTCCGGCTCCCGTACTGCCCGTTATGGCGTTCACGCTCACGTCGCCGTTTATCAGCTGCATCTTTGCCGCCGGCAGCAGTCCGAGCTGTATGCAGGTGGCGAAGCATCCCGGATTTGCCACGTGGTTTGCCTTGGCTATCAGATTTTTGTTGAGTTCCGGCAGACCGTATACGAAATCGTGGGCAGCTGGTGTAGGATGCTGCGTTGCTGTAATGGTTGCGGGTGCAAGGCGGAAGTCTTGTGCCAGGTCGATTATCTTCACTCCCTCCGGCACATTGTGTTCCTTGAGGAAAGCCTCGCTCTTGCCGTGGCCGAAACAGAAGAACACCACGTCGACCTTGTCGAATGGCATCTCTGCCGTAAACTTCAAGTCGGTGTCGCCGTAGAGTCCTTCGTGCACGTCGGCAACGAGGTTTCCGGCATTGCTCTCGCTATTGGCGAATACTATCTCCGCCTCGGGATGATTGAGCAAGAGTCGTATCAGTTCGCCGCCCGTATATCCGGCGGCTCCAAGTATTCCTATTTTCATTATTCCATATTTTTTCAGTTCCCTCCCCTTGGGGAGGGTCAGGGTGTGGCCTTTACCTCTTCTCGTCAGGATGAATACCGTAATAAACTCTCAGCGGAGTGCTCAGCACCTTGATGAAGCCCTTGGCATCCTCAGATGTCCATCCGTGTTGCATCTCTCCGTATTCGCCGAGTTTCGACTTCTGCAGGTCGTCGGCAGAGTCCACTCCCACTGTCTCGAATCCGTAAGGACGGAGCTTCAGAATAGCCGTACCGTTCACGTTGCGCTGCGATGAAGTAAGCATTGCCTCGATATCCGGCATAACCGGCTCCAGATACTGACTCTCGTGCAGGAACATGCCATACCAGTTTGAAACCTGGTCTTTCCAGTACTGCTGCCATTTGCTCAGTGTGGATTTCTCCAGCAGTCGGTGAGCCTCGATGATGAGTTTCGGGGCTGCCGCCTCAAAGCCCACACGACCTTTTATACCTATTATAGTATCACCCACGTTGCAGTCTCTGCCGATGGCATAAGCGGCACCGATTTCTTCTATCTTCTGTATCGCTGCCACCTTGTCGTCAAATTTCTCTCCGTTCACGGCAGCAATCTCTCCCTTCTCGAAAGTTATCTTCAGCTCTGCCTCTGGCTCATTTGCCGTAACGTGTTTCAGATAAGCCTCCTCGGGCAGTCCCTGAGCCGGGTCGAGCAGTTCGCCGCCACAGATGCTGGTTCCCCAGATGCCAACGTTATAAGAATATTTCAGTTTTGTGAAATCTGCCGAGAATCCGTTCTCGTTGAGATAGTCCACCTCCTCCTGTCGGCTCAGAGCGTGGTCGCGGGTCAGGGTGATAATCTCCACTCCAGGTGCCATTACGAGGAATGTCATGTCGAAACGAATCTGGTCGTTGCCGGCTCCCGTAGAACCGTGGGCGATGGCGTCGGCACCAATCTCCTTGGCATATCTGGCGATGGCGATAGCCTGGAAGATGCGTTCCGATGAAACGGAAATAGGATAGCAGTTGTTGCGCATCACGTTGCCGAAAATCATGTATTTCAATGACTTCTCGTAATACTCCTGTGTTACGTCGAGCGTAACGTATGCCTTTGCTCCGAGCTTGTAGGCATTCTCCTCATTCTTCTTGAGCTGTTCCTCGCTGAATCCCCCGGTGTTGGCACATGCGGCATACACCTCGTATCCGTCTTTCGAGAGTTTCATTACTGTATATGATGTGTCGAGTCCGCCACTGAAAGCGACTACCACTTTTTTCTTTTTCTCTTCCATATCTTTTAGTTTTTCAGTTTTTCTACAATATAAATCACGGGAGATATTATTATTATCATTATCTTCCCCCTCCCCCGCCTCCCCTTTCAGGGGCGGAGC
>DAIOXG010000049.1:0-11957 GCA_036758085.1 Prevotella sp.
CAAGAGCCTCATGAAAAGCCGCTGTAGTATCAATAGTATTTGCCGCAGCCTTAGCAGCCACAGCTTTAGCCTTCACATCAGCTTCGGCTCTTTTTTTCTGCACGGTAGCTATAGAGTCCTGAATGCGCTGATTGGCGATTTCTTCATCAGAAGGTTTATTATACCAACTGAATCCGATTAGCAGGGCTGCAATAAGCACAAAGCCGGTGATTGTGTTCTTGTCCATTATATTTTATCTGTTTTTATTAGTATAAAAAAGTGGATTTACTCAGTTTTTCTTCTCTATTGCAGTTTTTATAAAGTCAAGGAACAGAGGATGCGAATGCAGTACTGTACTTGAATATTCAGGATGGAACTGCGTACCAATATACCAGCGAAGTCCTGGAATTTCTACAATCTCCACGAGGTCGCTCTCCGGATTACGTCCAACACATTTCATTCCGGCACGTTCATACTCCTGTTCAAAATCATTATTGAACTCATAACGATGGCGGTGGCGCTCCTGAATATGTTCTTTCTTATATATATCGAACACGCGCGAACCTTGTTTTAAAACGCACTCGTAAGCTCCAAGGCGCATTGTTCCACCCATATTAGTAATATCCTTCTGGTCTTCCATAATGTCAATTACATTATGAGGAGTTTTCTCGTCAAGTTCACGACTGTTTGCATCTTCATATCCAAGGACATTACGTGCAAATTCAATAACCATCATCTGCATACCGAGACAGATACCGAAAGTAGGAATATCATGTGTACGAGTATAATGAGCTGCAACGATCTTACCTTCAGTGCCGCGCTGTCCGAATCCCGGACAAATAACTACGCCATCAAGACCTTCAAGCTTCTCAGCAACGTTCTCTTCGGTGATTTTCTCACTATTGACAAACGAGATTACAGTTTTGTGGTCGTTGTAAGTTCCTGCCTGAGAAAGGCTCTCGCGAATACTCTTGTATGCATCCTGCAAATCATACTTACCGACGAGTCCGATATGAACCTCTTCTGTAGCCTTTGCACGGCGCTCAAGGAAGTTCTTCCAAGGACCGAGTGCAGGAGTCTCTCCCGGTTCGATACCCATTTTCTTAAGGATAGCCGAATCGAGTCCCTGGTTCTGCATATTAACAGGAACCTCATATATAGACGGAAGGTCCTCACTTTGAACAACGCAGTTAAAATCCACATTGCAGAAAGAAGCGACCTTTTTCAATATTCCATCGCCGAGATGCTTTTCCGTACGAAGTACAAGGATGTCTGGCTGAATACCCACGCTCTGCAGCTCCTTTACCGAATGCTGTGTAGGCTTTGTCTTCAGCTCGCCGGCAGCCTTCAGGTATGGAACATAAGTAAGATGCACACATACGGCATTCTTTCCGAGCTCCCATTTCATCTGACGAATAGCCTCAAGATAAGGTGCGCTCTCAATATCGCCAATAGTACCACCGATTTCGGTAATAACGAAATCATAATGGTTCTTTTCTCCAAGCAGCTTAATATTACGTTTAATCTCATTTGTAATATGCGGCACCACCTGAATAGTCTTTCCCAAATAGTCTCCCCTTCTCTCTTTGTCAATAACAGCCTTATAAATACGACCTGTTGTCAGAGAGTTCGCCTTAGTGGTCTGGATACCGGTAAAGCGCTCATAGTGACCGAGGTCAAGATCGGTTTCCATACCGTCCACGGTAACATAACATTCACCATGCTCATAAGGATTAAGAGTTCCCGGGTCGATGTTGATGTAGGGGTCGAACTTCTGAATGGTAATGTTGTATCCCCTTGCCTGCAACAATTTACCAATTGACGAAGAAATGATTCCTTTGCCAAGCGATGAAACTACACCGCCAGTGACGAAGATGTACTTAGTTTCTGCCACAATCTTTTGTTTTTATAATTTATTTTTATATTCGAATATAATGTCATACTCCAATAAAGTGCAAAGGTAGCAATTAATTTTACATACGACAAATATTTTTGCAACATTTGCCTGTCAGATTGCAACATTTTGTTTCCTTCAATGCCACAACCAGAACTTAACCACCCTACGCTTTCTCTTCAAGCAGTTTCTGCATACGCACAATTTCATCGCGATATTGTGCAGCCTGAACGAAGTCAAGCGCCTTTGCAGCTTTTTTCATCAGTTCCGTCGTATCCGCAATACTTGCTTTCAAGTCTTCCGCATTCATCTTCCTTGTTATTGGATCAGCAGCAAAAGCCATTTCATCTTTTTCTATATACGGAACATATTTCTTGGTTTCTTTATGTGCTGCCACGACCAGACCTTCCTCCTTTGTAGCATACTGAACACCGAGAGCGTCAGTCTTAATTTCCTTTTCAATCTTCCTCGGTGTCAGATGATGAGCCTTGTTATAAGCCATCTGTTTCTTCCTTCTGCGCTCCGTCTCGTCAATAGTCATTTGCATGCTTTCAGTTATAGAATTAGCATACATTATAACCTTGCCGTTGACGTTACGCGCCGCACGGCCGGCAGTCTGCGTCAGCGACCTGTGCGACCGCAGGAACCCCTCTTTGTCCGCATCGAGAATTGCCACGAGCGAAACCTCCGGCAAATCAAGACCTTCACGCAGCAGATTCACGCCAACGAGCACATCGAAGAGTCCAGCACGCAAGTCGTTCATAATCTTCACTCTGTCAAGCGTAGCCACATCGCTGTGAATATAATTTGCATTAATGTCATGGTTTAACAGATACTCCGTAAGTTCCTCAGCCATACGCTTTGTAAGCGTAGTAATAAGTACCCTTTCATCCTTCTCTTTCCTGATAAGGATTTCATTCATAAGGTCGTCTATCTGATTCTCACTCGGACGCACTTCTATTTCCGGGTCAAGGAGTCCTGTAGGACGTATTACCTGCTCTACAACTACACCTTCAGCCTCCTCCAATTCGAAATCAGCAGGTGTAGCCGAAACATAGATTACCTGATTTGTCATTTCCTGGAACTCTTCAAATTTCAGAGGTCTGTTGTCGAATGCAGCTGGCAAGCGGAAACCGAATTCTACAAGATTCTGTTTCCTTGCCCTGTCGCCGCCATACATTGCCCTAATCTGCGGAACACTAACATGACTCTCGTCTATGACCATAAGATAATCTTTAGGAAAGAAGTCGAGCAGACAATAAGGTCTCTGCCCCGCATCACGGCCGTCGAAATACCTTGAATAATTCTCAATTCCCGAGCAATGTCCCAGTTCTTTAATCATCTCCATGTCATACTCCACACGCTCCTTAATGCGCTGAGCCTTAATGCCGTCGCCTATTTCTTTAAAGAATTCTATCCGTTCATCAAGATCGCGAGAAATTTGCTCTAAAGCCTGTTGCGTCTGTTCCTTTGACGTAACAAAAAGGTTGGCTGGATAAATTTGGTACTCATCAAACGAAGCAAGATGATGAAACGTAAGGCTGTCGACCTCATCTATTGAGTCTATCTCATTATCCCAAAACGTTACACGAAGAACATTATCGCTGTACGCCATGAAAATGTCAACCGTCTCACCTTTGACACGAAAATTTCCACGTTGCAATTCCATATCATTTCTCACATAAAGCGAATCGACAAGACGTCTGAGAAACACATTGCGGTCAATCATCATCCCCTTTTTGATGGCAATAACGCTCTGCGCCATTGCCGTCGGTCCACCCATACCGTAAATGCACGAAACAGACGAAACGACAATGACATCCTTTCTGCCGGAAAGTAACGCAGACACCGCCGAGAGTCGCAGTTTATCTATCTCCTCGTTAATGGCGAGATCCTTTTCTATGTAAGTATCCGTTTGAGGCAGATAAGCCTCCGGCTGATAATAGTCGTAGTAAGAAACATAATACTCCACGGCATTCTCCGGGAAGAACCCCTTCATTTCCGAATAGAGCTGTGCGGCAAGCGTCTTGTTATGACTGAGCACGAGTGTCGGACGATTAATGTTTGCTATAACGTTGGCAACAGTAAAAGTCTTTCCCGATCCCGTTACGCCAAGAAGGACCTGTGCCTTGTCGCCACGTTCTATGCCTGCCGTAAGCTCATTTATCGCTTCCGGCTGGTCACCTGTAGGCTTATATTTAGAAGTAAGTAAAAACTTGTCCATTTCTAAAAAACTGTCATAAAATCAAATTATTCTGCAAAAATAAGCATAAACCTCCTAATAATGGCAAGAATAAGACCGAAAATTAGTCAAAAAAGTTTTTTATATTTTGAAGTATTGAATATTATGTGTAATTTTGCATCTCAAATTATTAAATTCATTTATGAGCAAGAAGATAATTATTGTAATGGCCGGTTCGCTGATTTTACTCTCTGGATGCGTAAATCAGTTTAACCAGGTGTACAAGTCGGCCGACAATGATATAAAATATGAATACGCAAAAGAGTGCTACGCCAAGGGAAAATTCGTGAAGGCGACGACACTTCTGCAAGAAATTGTAACCATACAGAAGGGCACCGACAACGGTGAGGAATGTCTCTTCATGCTTGCCATGGCAGAGTTTAAGAGCAAGGACTACGAGACGGCAGCCGAGTATTTCAAGAAATACTACAAGTCGTATCCTAAAGGCGTATATGCAGAAATGGCTTCCTACTACATCGGCGAGAGCCTCTACATGAGTACCCCTGAGCCAAGACTTGACCAGACTGAAACAGTCAACGCCATCTCTGCTTTCCAGGACTATCTTGACGTTTTCCAAGATGCCAAAATGAAGAAGCAGGCACAAGACAGACTGTTTGCCCTTCAAGACAAACTTGTCAAGAAGGAACTGTACTCTGCACAATTATACTACAATTTAGGCACATACTTCGGCAACTGCACTAACGGCGGAAGCAATTATGAAGCCTGCATCATTACTGCCCAGAATGCGCTGAAAGACTATCCGTACAGCAGCATGAGGGAAGACTTTGCAAAGCTTGTAATGAAGAGCAAGTTCGAACTGGCACAACAGAGTGTAGAATCCAAAAGACTTGACCGTTACCGCGATGCAGAGGACGAGTGCTACGGCTTCATAAACGAGTATCCCGACTCTAAGGACAGAGCTCTTGCCGAGAAGTACATCGCAACCTGCAAGAAGTATGTAAAGGATTAGAATTCCAATTTAGACAAACAACAATAAATAATTAAACAATAATGGATTACAAAAAGTCAAAAGCACCGGTAAACACCGTAACACGTAATATTATGGATCTCTGCGACGAGACCGGAAATATTTATGAGAGTGTTGCAATCATTGGCAAGCGCGCAAATCAGATTTCCGTTGAAATAAAACAGGATCTAAGCAAGAAACTCGCTGAGTTCGCCTCTTACAATGACAGCCTTGATGAAGTATTCGAAAACCGCGAGCAGATTGAAATCTCCCGCTACTACGAGAAGCTTCCGAAACCAACCTTGCTTGCAACTCAGGAGTTCGTTGACGGAAATATCTACTGGAGAGACCCGTCGGCAGACAACAATAAGGACAAAGAATTATGATCCAACGTAAACAGTCGCTGTTCTTATTAATCGACGCAGTCCTTTGTATCATATGCCTGATGCTCCCACTGGGAACTTTCAGACCAGAACAAATAGGGGTTGACTCTACGCTGTATAATCTATGGATTAAACTTGGCGACGGTTCAACCGCGTGGCAGTCTGCACCGATGTTTGCAATTTTGCTCATACACATAGCAGTTTCTCTATATACCATATTTATATATAGTAAAAGAAAGCTGCAAATAAAACTATGTGCATGGAACATCATACTTCTTATTCTATGGTACATTGCAGGTGCCGCTGTAGTATTTACAACTGGCAATAGCCTTGAAGCCAGCTTCAAAATTGGTTTCCCGGCAATCCTACCGGCAATTTCACTAATCCTTGTCGCTATGGCAAGAAAGGGTGTCAAGGCTGATGAAGCTCTAATAAGAGCTGCAGACAGAATAAGATAAAACAATAGATTTTCATTTAAAAGAGCTGCATCAATGATGTGGCTCTTTTTGCATCATAAGCCCAAAGCAGTACGGCAACAACGGCGAGAGTTCACTTTTTATTTAAAAAATTCGTCAGTCTCAACAAGAATAAGTAACTTTGCATACTAAATAAAAACGGAAAAGAAAACTAAAAAAAATAACAATATGGCAAAAGAACTGAAACAACTTACAAAAAGGGCCGACAACTACAGCCAGTGGTACAACGACCTTGTTACGAAAGCAGACTTGGCAGAACAGTCTCCCGTAAGAGGATGTATGATTATCAAGCCTTACGGATACGCTATCTGGGAGAAGATGCAGCACCAGCTTGACAAGATGTTCAAGGAAACAGGTGCGCAGAACGCATACTTCCCGCTTCTGATTCCGAAATCATTCCTCTCAAAAGAAGCAGAACATGTAGAGGGCTTCGCCAAGGAGTGTGCCGTTGTAACCCACTACCGTCTCAGAGCCAAAGAAGACAAGAGCGGAGTTGAGGTTGACCCTAACGCTAAGCTCGACGAGGAGCTCATCATACGCCCTACATCAGAAACCATCATCTGGAACACATACAAAAACTGGATTCACTCATGGCGCGACCTGCCACTGATGTGCAACCAATGGTGTAACGTTATGCGCTGGGAGATGAGAACACGTCCGTTCTTGCGCACCTCCGAATTCCTGTGGCAGGAAGGTCACACCGCACACGCCACACGTGAAGAGGCTGAGGCTGAAGCACAGAAGATGCTGCATGTTTATGCTGACTTTGCCGAGAAGTTCATGGCAGTCCCTGTAGTCCGCGGAGTCAAGAGCGAAACCGAGCGCTTTGCCGGAGCTCTCGACACTTACACTATTGAGGCTATGATGCAAGACGGAAAGGCCCTGCAGAGCGGTACGAGCCACTTCCTCGGACAGAACTTCGCCAAGGCTTTTGACGTAACCTATCTTAACAAAGACAACAAGCCAGAATATGTCTGGGCTACATCTTGGGGCGTGTCTACACGACTCATCGGAGCTCTCATCATGACTCACTCCGACGACAACGGACTTGTCCTTCCACCTATGCTTGCACCAATTCAGGTGGTCATCGTTCCTATCACAAAGGGTAAGGAGCAGCTGGACGCCATTACAGAGAAACTGACACCTGTAATCGATGCTCTGCGCAAAGCAGGCATAAGCGTAAAATACGACGATGCCGACAACAAGCGCCCGGGCTTCAAGTTTGCTGACTACGAGCTGAAAGGCGTACCAGTACGTCTCGTGATGGGAGGCAAGGATTTGGAGAACGGCACAATTGAGGTTATGCGCCGCGACACTCTCGAGAAAGAGACAATGCCATTTGACGGCATTGTGGAGCACGTAGAGAAACTTCTCGAGGACATACAGAACAACATGTTCGAAGAGGCAAAGGCTTACCGCGACGCCCGAATCTACGAGTGCGACAACTACGAGGAATTCAAGGAGAAAGTAAAAGACGGAGGATTCTTCATCTGTCCTTGGGACGGCACTGCCGAAACAGAAGCAAAGATCAAGGAAGACACGCAAGCCACAATACGCTGCATCCCGTTCAATGTAGAACAGACCCCTGGCGTTGACATGGTTTCCGGAAAGCCTTCTACCAAGCGAGTAATTATCGCAAGAAGCTATTAAGCACAAGGAAGCATCTATAAATATTCTGTAGCATAAGAGCCATAGAATTTATGCAATAAAAAACTGTGTCAATCTGTAAAATCCGTGAGTAAGCACTACCATTGGAATGCAGAATGACACAGTTTTTCAATTTAAAGGGAAAAGATAATGTTCAAGGAAAACATAGAAAAATATCTCGCAAAAACCGGGTTCAACGACTTCCACCCCAAAGCGGTAATGTTCGACATGGACGGGGTAATCTACAACAGTATGCCCAACCATGCCCGAAGCTGGCACCTTGCCATGCAGGAAATCGGAATCGAAATGCCACCCGAAGAAGCATACACCTATGAAGGAATGCGCGGCGTGGAAACCATCCAACTCCTTTTCAAGAAGCAACGCGGCATAATACTCCCGGAAGACAAGGCAAGGGAATATTATAAAATAAAATCTGACGAATTCAACAAATGTCCAAAAGCCGGACTGATGCCTGGGATTAAAGAACTGATGCAGAAGATAAAAGACTCGGGGCTGAAAATCCTCGTGGTTACTGGCAGCGCACAACACTCGCTGATAGGAAAACTCGACAGAGACCTCCACGGGTTTATCGACCCCGACCTCGTGGTTACTGCGCTCGACGTGGAACACGGCAAACCAGCCCCGGAACCTTATCTGAAGGGACTCGAAAAAGCCGGTGTGAAACCCTCTGAGGCAATGATCGTAGAAAACGCCCCACTCGGCGTGAGGGCTGGAGTGGCAGCAAAGGTCTTTACCGTTGCCGTAAACACCGGACCACTGCCCGACAGCGCTTTGACCGGCGAGGGCGCAGACTTGCTCTACCACTCGATAAAGGATTTTGCAGAAGATTGGAACAATCTGAAAGTCAAAGCATGATTTTTCAATAAACATTTTTTGAATTTAACAAAAAACAATTATCTTTGCATAATATAAGCTGCATCTCGGCAATAAATCCAAACAAGTTTGGCTTATATTGCTCTCGATTTGCATTATCTTTGCAAAGATAATAAAGCAAATTCGGGAAAAGAGATTTTTCGAAAACAATAAAAATAATATATTCAGACTATGGCAAATACTGAAAACAACAAAAGCGAGGAGACAAAGAAAGGTCTCAGCTTTGTAGAACAGATAGTGGAAAAGGACCTCGAGGAGGGCAAGAACGCCAAAAGAATCCAAACCCGTTTTCCACCGGAGCCAAACGGATACCTCCACATCGGACACGCCAAGGCAATATGCATGGACTTCGGAGTGGCAGAGAAATACAACGGCGTATGCAACCTGAGATTTGATGATACAAACCCAAGCAAGGAGGATACGGAATACGTTGACTCTATCCTTAACGACATCAAATGGCTCGGCTTCCATTGGGGCAACGTTTACTATGCCTCCGACTACTTCCAGAAGCTTTGGGACTTTGCCGTTTGGATGATAAAACAGGGCAAGGCATACATCGACGAACAGACGAGTGAACAAATTGCTGAACAGAAGGGCACCCCTACCCAACCGGGTGTTGCCTCTCCATATAGAGACCGCCCGATAGAGGAAAGCCTTGAACTCTTCAACAAGATGAATACTGCCGAGGCTGCCGAGGGTTCTATGGTCTTGCGCGCAAAGCTCGACATGGCAAACCCGAACATGCACTTCCGCGACCCTATCATGTACCGCATCATCCATACGCCTCACCACCGTACAGGAACGAAATGGCACGCTTACCCTATGTACGACTTCGCCCACGGACAGAGCGATTTCTTTGAGGGTGTTACTCATTCTATCTGTACACTGGAATTCGTACCTCACCGTCCGCTCTACGACAAATTTATCGACGAGCTGAAAGTGTATGAAGGACAAGGCGACAACCTCCACGACTTCCGTCCGAGACAGATAGAATTCAACCGTCTGAACCTCACCTACACGGTGATGAGCAAAAGAAAGCTCCATGCCCTTGTCGACGAGCATCTCGTTGACGGATGGGACGACCCGCGAATGCCTACTCTTTGCGGAATGCGCCGCCGCGGATACTCACCGGAAAGCATCAGGAAATTTATCGACAGCATCGGATACACTAAGTTTGACGCCCTCAACGACATGGCTCTTCTCGAAGCTGCCGTAAGGGAGGACCTCAACTCTAAGGCTACTCGAATATCGGCAGTCTTGGATCCTGTAAAGCTCATCATTACCAACTATCCTGACGGTCAGACCGAGGAGATGGAGGCCATTAACAACCCTGAGAATGAAGCCGACGGCACTCATACCATTACTTTCAGCAAGAACCTGTGGATCGAGCGCAGCGACTTCATGGAAGACGCTCCAAAGAAATTCTTCCGCATGACTCCAGGGAAGGAAGTAAGACTGAAGAATGCCTACATCGTGAAATGCACCGGATGTACAAAAGACGAAAACGGCAACATTACTGAAATACAGGCCGAATACGACCCTATAAGCAAGAGCGGAATGGAAGGTGCCAACCGCAAGGTGAAGGGCACGCTCCACTGGGTAAGCCAAGACCACTGCAAGAAAGCTGAAGTAAGAGAATACGACAGACTCTTTAATGTTGAAAACCCATCTGCCGACGAGCGTGACTTCCGCGAACTGATAAACCCGGAATCGCTGAAGGTAAGAACGGAATGCTACGTGGAGGACTTCGCTGCCGGAATGAAACCGGGACAGTATCTGCAGTTCCAGAGAATCGGATATTTCATGGCTGACAAGAACTCTACACCTGAGCATCTCGTGTTCAACAAGACTGTTGGCTTGAAGGACACATGGGCTAAGATGAGCGACAAGAAATAATGAGCAACAACTATTTTGACAAATACTACGAATCTTCGGAATTCAAGGCTATGTTCTTGAATTTCGAAGAATCAAGGAAAAAGGGGGAAGACTGCCTGTTGTCCTCCGACGAACTTACCGACATCGCTGAGTTCTACTATATAAAGGGAGACATGCGCCACGCAAAGGAAACGGCAGAATATGCCGTGTCCATCTACGAAGACGCCACGGCTCCACTGCTCTTCTTGGCTAAAATGGAAATACAGCTGAACAAGAACGCCGAAAAGGGTAAGGAAATTCTCGACAAGGTACTGGAAAGGAACAATATCGACTACATGCTCTGCCGGCTGGAACTCAAACTGATGAAAAAAGGACACGAGAAGGAAGCCCTGAGAATTGTCATGAACGGATTTGACTCTTTGGATGAAGAGGAAAAAGCTCCCTTCATCGGCGAATCCGTACACTTGACACTCGACTACAAAAAGGCGGAACTGGCTCGCGACATAATGGAAGCTCATGCCGACGCTCTCGACCCAAGCAACAGAAGACTCATAGAGGCTCGCTTTGCGTTATGGGAGGGAAAACCAGAACTCGGACTGTCGCTTCTCGAAAAACTCATCGACAAAGACACGTTCAACGTGCAGTATTGGCTTATCCTGTCTACCGCCCAACTGCAATGCGGAAAATTCAACGAAGCCATAAGCAGCGCCGAATACGCCATTGCGATAGAACCTGATGCTTACGAGGCTTATATGAACATGGGCAACGCCTATATAAGAATATGTAATTACGAAAAAGCAATCGAAGCATTCAGAAAATACACACAGATAAGAGACGACGAAGTAGGATACATGATGATCGGCAGATGCCTCTTCTACATGCACAAGGATGATGAAGCCCTAAAGATGCTCCACTATGCCGAGAAGAAGTGTACCGACAACAAAGCCAACTTGCTCGACATCAATAAAGACCTGACCATCTTATATACGGCAACAAAGAATATTGACCAAGCTCTTATTTACCTGGAAAAAGTTAAAGAAGAAATACGCGGAAAATACGACAGGGAAATAATAACAATACAAATCAGCATCTTGATTGGTATAGGATGTTTGAAAGAAGCCATGAAGTTGCTCAATCTCGTGCTGGAAAGTTTGGAAGAAAAGGAAGATAAGGAAGAAAAGATACAGCTTATGTTCCAGGCGGCTCTCATATTCTATGAGAACAAGAATGACGCCGAAGCCTACACTCTGCTCAAAAAAGTTTACAGCCTCGACCCTGAGTGTACCACGGCAATGCCTTATTTTGCCTTCTGCTGCTACTCTCAACAGAAATGGGACGATTACCTCCATGCGCTGAGAACCTCCGTCGAACTCTATCCCGAAGAGTCGAAAGCCGTTCTTGCAGAAATCTTCCCCAACGGAATGGAGCCATACGACTATGTGAAATACGCCGAGGAGCATCAGATAAAAAAAGAATAGCGGGAATTATGGTAAGAAAAGAAACAGTGGAGATTAGATAAATCCCTGTCGTTGTTTCGTGCCGAACATAATCGAGTAGGAGGTAAACACTAATTATAGGTGTTTATCTCCTATTTTCGTGT
>DAIOXG010000050.1:0-11847 GCA_036758085.1 Prevotella sp.
GTATAATGCAAGATATGTCCTTTAGAGAGCAAGCTCTCTTCCGTCCACATCTTACATTATACAAAGAGACACTTCGTGCCTCTTGTAAACCGACATCGGGCGATAAACATAAAAAACACATTCCACTCACACATATAGAAGAAAATACCACCTTTGGATAAAAACTAATAATTTTGTTTTGTTCTCCTCTCGTTTTTTTGTTACCTTTGTGGCTGGATTTGCCTTAGGCATATTCCAAGACATTGTGGAAATAACAAAAGCATTGACTATTATTGTGGTCTTCCAGAAAAAGCGTAGGAAACTTTATATCTGAATATTCAACCACACCAATAATGGTTGGCTACATCTGTCGTAAGCATAGGTGAAGTCACTATCCAATATGTAAAGTCAATGTTCATGCCCGATATGGGTGTGGACATTCTTATATTGGATAGTGGTTCAGACATTCCTACGCTTGCCACGGAAGACCTTAAGAGTGGTTCACACCCTTTTTTAGTCTAAAGATGCCTGATGATAGTTGGATGCGTAAAAACTATCAAACATGGCAGAAAACATAGACGAACTACACAGAAAAATAAAAGATTTGGAGGGACAGGTGGCATATCTCAATGCCCAACTGAAGCAGGACAACCGCTTCGGACTCCGTTGGATTGACGTGCCGGAAGCATTCGACAAAGACGCTGAAGATGCTATCCCTATTCTTGAAGAAGTTCCAGAACTTTCCATCACGATAGATGATGGGAAACCGACTCATATTCTCATTGAGGGAGACAACTATCATGCCCTTACTTGTCTGAACTATACTCATCAAGGGAAGGTTGATGTTATTTATATCGATCCACCTTATAATACGGGTAGCGATGGATTTACCTATAAAGATAAGAGGTTCTTGGATAAATATCCGGACGGAACTCAACTTCCAAAAAATCATCCGCTGAGACATAGCTCATGGCTTTCATTTATGAGTAAGCGATTGAAACTTGCGAGTTCTCTAATGAAGCCAGATGGTATTATCTATATCAGTATTAATGAAGAGGAGTATGCAAATCTGAAACTTTTATGTGATAGCATATTTGGTTATGCTAACTATATTACAACTATAACGATAAAAGTGCGCCATGAAAATAGAATATTGAAAGGAGACAAACCAATTCATGAGACAACAGAATTACTCTTGATGTATAGAAAATCAAACAAGTTTGAAATAAGCAAACGTGTTGTTGATAATACCGATCCAAAGGACTATATTTATGAGATAGAGGAATTGGTAGACAGTCCTGAGATTGTTAAAATTGGCGATAAGTATGTAAAAGTATTTCATCCGGGTGAGTACCGTATTGTAGAGTGTGCTCCTGATTTTAAACATTTGAAAAAAATAAATATTCGGGGCTCAATAAAGACTGGAAATAGTTCAGGTAGATTCCATATGAGTTATTTGGAAGAACGAAATAATGAATTCAATGTCATCTATAAAGTTCCAAATATTGGTGATGACGGAAGAGATGGCAGATATTTTCTTTCAAGGAGTGACAGTAATCATGCAAATGGCTTTTATTTTCAGGGAGCACCATTACAGAAAGCAGATACAAAAGAAATTCCTTATCCTAATTTTTTGGATTTTGAACAGGATTTCAATCTTGTTGGTACAGAAGGAGGAGTTCCGTTTGATGGTGGCAAAAAGCCTATTGCATTTATACAATATTTGCTGAAAATAGCTAAAGGTGACAGGAAAGATATTGTTGTTCTTGATTTCTTTGCAGGCAGTGGTTCAACAGCTCATGCTTTTATTGATGGAGGTTATAATGGACAGGTGATTCTTGTGCAGGCTCCGGAAAAAACATATGAAATAAAGAGAGGAAACAAAGTCGCAAGGGATAACTGTAAGGGTGTGTTCAATGCTGGATTTGAAAGTATAACCCAAATAACAAGAAAACGTATAGAAAATGTCATAAGGGGATATATTACAGACAAAAAGATTTCCAAAATTTTATTTGAGGAAAACCTTACACCTGCAACCTTAAGTAAGGTTCCTGATTTTTTGACTAAGATTAATGAGTTGAAAAAAGAAAATGAGAAATATTACACTTCATTTAAGTTGAAGGTTGTAGACAGCAATCTGACTTTATTTGGAGAAATTTCAAAGAAAAAAGAGTGTCCTCCTCTCGGCAACTCTCTGAAATACTACCGAACCTCCTTTGTCGGTTCAAATTCCGCAAGTCGTGCAACAGACAATGACAGGACTGTTCTTGCGCAAAAGGCTGGCTGTCTGTTGGCATTGGCAGAGAATACACTCTATGAGATGAAGAAAACCGATTGTTATCAGATATTCAAGGATAAGAACCATGATGTATGGACAGCTATATATTTTAAGGAAGATTATCGCCCAAAGTTTTTTACAGAGTTTGTAAATGAAGTAGAGCAGCTGGAAGGCATTAAGAATGTGTACATTTTCAGTTGGGGTGACGTAGGCTCATTCGAGTCTTATTTTGAGAATCTTTCAGGGGTAAACATGAAGAGTATTCCTCAGCCTATCCTGGATATTTACAAATCATTAAACATCTAAGACGATATGGAACAGATGGCTTTTCAGATTGATGCGGTAGACAAGCTCGTCGGCAACATCAAAAGACTATGGAAAAATGAAAACAGACAAATCCCCATTGTATTGAAAGCACCGACAGGCAGTGGAAAGACGTATATGACGCAAAAGATGATTTGCGACATGGCGGAGCAACCTGACTGGGATAGAGATGTGGCATACGTATGGATTACTTTTTCTGACGATCTTGCTATGCAGAGTAAAGAGAAATTTGATGTTTATTTCCCGACGAGCAAGCATGGCAGACTCCTGACTATAGATGATTTCAGTCTTGGCTCACTTCAGAAAAATGATGTGCTGTTTATAAACTGGCAAAAGTTAGTGAGCAGTAATGCTGCCGATCGTATTTACCGCAGACCGGATAATCCTGATGAACGACATGAAAGTAGAGTTTATTTTGAGGATTTCGCAGAGCAGACACATGATAACGGTATAGAAATAATTTTTATTATTGACGAATGCCACCTAAACGTTACAGAGGCTGCCGACCGTGATGTTATCAGTAAACTTGACCCTAAGATTTGTATTCATGTTTCAGCCACTCCTCCCGTAGATATCGTTGCCAAAGCTGCTGAATATGAATCGTTTGTTCAAGTAAAACATGATGATGTAGTAGCTCAAGAACTTATAAAGGAGAGCATTGTTACACAAACCAAGGAAGACTTGGATAAATACAAGGGAGAGGATGAAGATCATGTACTGTTGAAATTGGCTATCGACAAGCGGAATGAACTGAAATCAGAAATTGATGCTTTTGGAGAAAACGTAAATCCTCTTGTTATTATTCAATTACCTAACGATGACGAAAAGTTGATAGAACAAGGCCAACCGACTAAGGAGGAAATTACTAAGGAATATCTCATCTCGCAAGGTATAAAGGCAAATAGAATCGCATCATGGTTTACTGGGAAGGCAAAGCCTGATGGCTTGGAACGAAATGACAGCGAATATGAATATCTTTTGTTCAAAACCGCTGCTGGAACAGGATGGGACTGCCCTCGGGCGCAGGTGCTGGTAATGTTCCGTGATATTAAATCGGAGATTTTCAATACTCAGACAATAGGCAGAATACTTCGTGTGCCTGTTATGAACAAAGAGGTATCCAAGGTATTCCGTAATGGCTATCTGTATACAAATTTCTCGCGAAAGGCTGTTGTTGAAGCCGATTATAGTAAAATGGGCAATAAGCCCAAGACTCTTATCTCTTACAATAAGAAAGGGGAGGATTATGTCATCGATCCTAATCTATTGACAGATGCTTTGTCAAGGGTTGATTACGGCGATTTGGGAAAATCTGGAGAATTCCAGCAATGTTTGTTTGATACCTTCAACCGTTTCTTTGGAATAATAGATGAAAATGAATTTGACAATGTCGTGAAGGAAAAGCTCAGAGCAAAAGGTCTGGATTTGACTTGCGATTTTGTACACGAGATTATTTCTGATGTAAAGTTCAACGATTATGAAAGCATAGGAGTAGAGTTGAAAGATGCCAATGGAGTCATAAGAGAATGTAGCAGAAGTGATGTGCAAAAGCTCTTTTCATATACATTGGTAGAGATACTTCGATCACAGACCGACGATGATTGTAAAGTCGGGAATATCGTGCGTTCTGTTCCTACATTGAAAAGTGCCATACGTCTTTGGTTTAAATACTATGCCCTGAAAATCGAGGGGGAAGACCGATGGTATCGTATATTCCTTAATGATACAATCAATAAATCTGCTTCAAGTATATTCCGGAGGCTTATAACTGAAACATTGAAGGCATACCATCCTTTATTGAAAGAACAGTTACGGAAACGTAAGGAGATGAATCAGAAAAAAGAGAGCTATCCTTTTGTCTTGAAGAAGATGTATTCGTATACGGAAGACCATGATGAGTTAGATGAGTGGAAATGTTTGCTGCATCCGTTCTTTCTCGGAAAACAATATATAGGAAGAAAAACTGAGGAGAATTTTGCAAAATACCTTGACAGTCAAGGTCGTATAGAATGGTGGTTCAAGAATGGAGACGGTGGTAAGGATTGGCTCGCCATTCGTTATTACAATGAAGAACGTAATGATGATGCCCTTTTTTATCCAGACTGGGTGTTCCAAAGAGAAGACGGTACAATTGGTGTCTTTGATACAAAAGGTGGACAAACGGCATCTTCGCTTGAAACTAAAAATAAGGCTGAAGCTTTACAGAAACGTTTAGCTTTGTTGAATGCTCAACAAGGGGAACACCATTATATCGGTGGGATTGTTATAGCTGCAAATGGTACATGGTATTACAATGACGATACAGTATATTCGTATGTAAATGGCAATACTGATGGGTGGAAGCCAATGCATAATATCTTTAATTTTGAAGAAAGACATTCCAATCCTTTAGTCGTTGAAACTGTTCCTCGTCCCCAGCGCTTTTCCCGTTATCTTCCTCTATATTCCATAAAAGCAGCATGTGGATATTTCGACAGTTACGATGAGGCGGAGGCTGAAGGATGGGTTGATGTATCGTCACTCCCCTTTCGTCCTAATAAAGACATGTTTGTTGTCCATGCCAAGGGAGACTCGATGCTTCCGAAGATAAAAGATGGCGACTTGTGTGTGTTTGAGCGTTATCATGGAGGCTCTCGTGAGGGAGAAATCGTGCTTTCACAGGCAAATGAATATTCTGAAGAATATGGCGGAATGTATACAATCAAGAAGTATCACAGCGAAAAGACCGTTAATGAGAATGGTATCTTGGAGCATGCAAAAATATTGTTGCAGCCTTTGAATACTGATGGGTTTACGACGATTGAAATGCAGGAAGTTGATGATGCAAAAGTCTTGGTAATCGGAATTTTGAAATATGTATTAAATTAGTTCATAAGAACAATTGTGATATAACTACCCTTTCAAAATCCTTCACCGTAAATTGCAAGATATCAGATGTTTGCAAGCGCGGTGAAGGATTTTGGAATTTTATGAAATATGTTTATCGCCCATTTCTTAAACATATCCCCAATGGGGAATATATTCAATAATGGCTCTTAGAAATTCTCAGCCTTAATCTCGAAGAAACTTTGTGGGTGAAGGCATACAGGGCATACTTTCGGTGCTTTTTTGCCCACAACAACATGTCCGCAGTTGCGGCAAACCCATACGCAGTCGCCGTCGCGCGAGAAAACAACAGCATCCTCGATATTCTTCAGCAACTTGCGGTAACGCTCTTCGTGGTGCTTCTCGATAGCCCCCACCATACGCATCTTTGCTGCAATCTCATTGAAGCCCTCTTCTTCAGCCTCTTTCGCCATACGGTCGTACATGTCGGTCCATTCATAGTTCTCGCCTTCGGCGGCAGCTTTCAGGTTTGAAAGCGTATCGCCAATCTCACCGCCCTCAAGGTATTTGAACCACATCTTGGCATGCTCCTTCTCGTTGCCTGCCGTTTCCTCAAATAGGGCAGCAATTTGCTCATAGCCCTCCTTACGTGCTTTTGAAGCAAAATATGTATACTTGTTGCGTGCCATAGACTCTCCGGCAAACGCATCCATAAGGTTCTTCTCTGTTTTTGTACCTTTAAGTTCTTTCATAATGTTTTCCTTTCTATTTTAAATTTTTTGCAAAGATAGAGATTGTTCTTGTTTTAAGCAAAAGAGAAAGATTATTTGTAAATAGAATTTCTCTATATATGCAGTTAATATACATAACTTTCTTATAAAACATATAATCACTCCGTATTCCAGATTAACCAAATATTAATCTTGGTTGTAATAAAATGATGCTAAAGCTTGGTTCTTGATGGCAAATATGCTACCTTTGTGGTTAGAAAAATATAATACTGTGTAGACTATGAATAGATATTTGTTGGCGTCGCTTATGCTGATGTGCGGAATGCCGTTAACGGTAAATGCTGCATCTGAAAAGAATGTACAGACATGCAGAGTGGGCGACTGCGGAACTGACCGCGTGGAGAAACTGAGGCATGTGGATACGTCACGACTCGGAAAGTTGACAACCGATGAAAGCTCCTGTCTCTGTTTCCTGTATGAATATATGCCGCTCGCTGATCTTACCGACTATACTTCGGCATTCTTCCTGAACAACGTGAGGATGAGTATCACGGCACGCAAGGAAATGCCGTGGGGAGAAAAGGTTCCCGAACTGCTGTTCCGCCATTTTGTGCTGCCGGTGAGGGTGAACAATGAGAACTTGGATGACTCCAGAACGGTATTCTATAAGGAACTGAAAGACCGCGTGAAGAACCTCTCGATGAAAGAGGCGATACTGGAGGTAAACCACTGGTGTCATGAGAAGGTAACCTACCGCCCGTCTGACGGCAGAACCTCGGCACCGCTCGCTACCGTGCGCTCGGCATACGGCAGATGCGGGGAACAGAGCACTTTCACGGTGGCGGCACTCCGTAGCATCGGTATTCCGGCACGCCAGGTGTATACCCCACGCTGGGCACATACCGACGACAATCATGCGTGGGTGGAGGCATGGGCAGACGGCAAGTGGTATTTCCTCGGGGCTTGCGAACCCGAACCGGTGCTCAATCTCGGATGGTTTAACGCTCCGGCGTCAAGGGCGATGCTGATGCATACAAAGGCTTTCGGGGATTATCGCGGACCGGAGGAGGTGATGCTGCGCACTTCAAACTATACGGAGATAAACCTTATCGGAAACTATGCTGAAACGGCACGCATCGACTTCACGGTGGTTGACGATAACGGAAAACCGGTGAAGGGGGCGAAGGTTGACTTCCGGATATATAACTATGCCGAGTTTTGTCCGGTGGTAACGAAATATACCGACGAAAAGGGTTCCACCTTCTTGACTGCTGGCAAGGGCGACATGATGGCATGGGCTTCGATAAACGGAAAATACGGTTTCAGAAAGGTTTCGTTCGGAAAAGACAAGAATGTTGTTTTGTGCCTCGACCATGATGCAGCGTCTGCCGGAAACGGAGTGGTATGGCGCGACTCGTTTGATATCGTGCCGCCAGAAGAGAAACCTAACCTGCCATACGTATCGGCAGAACAACGGGCAGAAAACAACATGCGTTTTGCAAAGGAAGATTCCATACGCCATGCTTATCTTGCAACATTCTATAATGAAAAATCTGCCGTTGAGGCTCTGAAGAAGAATGGTATAGGAGATGAGGATTCGGAGAAATTCGCACGGCTGCTTGTAAAGGCGCAAGGTAATCATGAAGCAATCCTCCGCTTTATCGCAAGGCACAAGGATAATACAGTGCGTACTTTGGATTTACTCTCGTCGCTATCCGACAAGGATTTGAGGGATATGCCGATGGAGATTCTTGAGGATAACTTTACG
Organism: Prevotella sp.; assembly: GCA_036758085.1. Taxonomy (GTDB): domain Bacteria; phylum Bacteroidota; class Bacteroidia; order Bacteroidales; family Bacteroidaceae; genus Prevotella. The sequence continues at coordinate 7,907 of DAIOXG010000050.1, forward strand.
GCTCGGAGCAGTCAACTGTGTCCGAGGGTGGAGAATGAGATGATTATCCATCCTTTTAAGCAATTCTTCGAGAAGGCTTTCAGTAAGAAGCAGACTGATACGTTCCGCAGAAATCCTGCCGCTTTGGTGGAATGGATAAAGAAGAATATCTGTATTAATCCCGACAAAAAGGCTCTGATGATTGCACAGACTCCTGTGGGGGTATGGAACAGCAGGGTTACCGACCAGCGGTCGCGCAAGATTTTCTTTGTCGATGTGGCTCGCAGTCTTGATATTGAGGCCCGGGTGGATGCCGTTACGCAGAAGGCGCAATACCGACAAGACGGAACATGGATTGACGTGAATTTCGACGGAACGGTGCAGAAGGCGTCTGATAAGGGAAGGTTGTTTATCGCTTATCGTGGCAACGGCATCATCGATGACCCTAAATACTATAGCCATTTCTCGCTGACACGCATTAATGTCGACGGATCAACCACGCTGCTTGAATATCCGGAGGACGGCGTGACCTGGGGAAACACGTTCAAGGATGGTGTGGAACTCGATGTGGGGCAGTATGCTCTCGTCAGTGGTACACGTCTGGCAAGCGGCGGAGTGATGGCGGCGATGCAGATATTCAATGCGGAGAAAGATAAGACGACGGAGGTGGAGATGCAGCTGAGGACTTCGCCTGCTGCCGTTACCGTGATAGGAAACTTTGATTCTGAATCAAAATTCGTTACTCTTGATGGGAAGGAAGAAAGCTTGCTCTCAAATACAGGCAGGGGATATTTCATCACCGGACTCATCGGGGTGGGGCAGGAACCTACTAATCATGCCCTGAAGGATATCGCTAAGGTGGCTAAGGCTTTTGATAAGTGGAACCGGCCGATTGTTCTTCTCTTTGAAGATGAGGCTGCCGCACGGAAGTTTAATGCCCTGGAATTCCCCGGACTGCCAAAGAATGTTATTTTCGGTATTGATAAGGATGGGGCGATAAGAAAGCAGATTGCCGGCAATATGAAACTCTCGCATCCGGAACTCTCACCTATCTTTATTATCTCTGATACGTTCAATAGGGTGGTGTATAAATCGCAAGGATATACTATCGGACTTGGTGAGCAGATGGAGATGATCGTAAATAAACTGTAAGCTGAATTGTTTTATAACAGAAAAAAACAGACTCTGTATCAAAATAGATGCAAGGTCTGTTTTTTTTTCTTTATTCCAAATCCACCACCGTTATTCCGGCTCCGCCAAACTGCACATGCTCGTCTTTATACGACTTTACGGCAGGTACTGTGGCAAGATACTGGCGGATGAGCTGGCGCAAGATTCCCGTGCCGGTGCCATGAAGGATGCGCACTCTCGACATGCCCACGAGTGTGGCATCGTCGATGAAATACATCACGGCATTCAGAGCTTCTTCGCCGCGCATTCCCCTTACGTCGAGGTCTTGCTTGAAGTTCAGCTTCTTCGAGTCTATCGTTTCGCGAGTCTGCCTTCCTACAGTCATATACGGGCGTGGTTCCTCTTTCTTGGGCGGTGTGGCAGGCTCCAGTTTTTTTAGTGCCGTAGTAGAGCGCAGGTCGCCAAAGATTACGGTAGCATTCTTGCCCTGTATGCTCTCTATCTTTCCCACGGTGGTCGTGCCCTTTATCCTCACCGTGTCGCCTGCCTTGAGTGGGGTGTGTGGAGTTGGGAGTGTGGAGTTCTGACTGGTATCCAGCCCCTCCCCCTTGGGGGAGCCGGAGGGGGCTTGAGCTTCCTTGTCTTTCTTCTTCTTATTCTTATTCTCCTTCCTCCTCAGAATCTGAGCCATTTTGCGGGCAATCTTGTCGTCTTCAGCCTGTTTGTCGATATCGGCAATGCCCTCCTTGAAATCCTTCAGACTCTCGCGCAGCTTTTTCGTCTCCTCCTTCTCAGCCTGTTTTTCGCGAATCTCGCGGATAACGTTCTCGATCTTCTTGTTGCTCTCCTTGAAGAGTTCCTCGGCGCGTTCCTTCGCCTTGGCAAGAACCTCCTTGCGGGTTTTGTTCAAGTCAGACAGCTCCGACTCGTATTTGCTTATAGTCTGCTCCATCTGCTTCTCGCGCTGATGGATGGTTTGTCGTTTGCTTTCCCAGTAGCGTTTGTCGCGAACGATGTCTTGCAGGTATTTGTCGCTCTGTATATAGTCAGACCCCACAATCTCGCTGGCATCATGGATAACCTGCTCCGGCAGTCCTATCTTGCGGGCAATCTCGATGGCAAACGAGCTTCCCGGCTGACCAATCTGCAACTGGAACAAGGCTTGCATCTTGTGGCGGTCGTAGAGCATGGCACCATTCACCACCCCCTCATGACTGTCGGCAAAATGCTTCAGGTTCTGGTAGTGGGTGGTTATCACGCCGTATGCCTTCTTTATGCAAAACTGTTTAAGCACAGCCTCGGCAATGGCACCGCCAATCTGCGGTTCGGTGCCGGTACCAAACTCGTCGATAAGAATCAGCGTGCGGTCGTTGGCACTCTTCATCATATTCTTCATGTTCGTAAGATGGCTCGAATATGTACTCAAGTCATCCTCTATGCTCTGTTCGTCGCCAATGTCGATAAGGATATTCTGGAAAATTCCCGTTTGCGACCGCTCGCTCATCGGTACCGACAGTCCGCACTGGAGCATATACTGCACCAGTCCTACGGTTTTCAGGCACACCGATTTTCCTCCGGCGTTAGGACCGGAGATAATCAGCATCCTCTTGTTTCTCGTGAGCATAATCTCCAGCGGCACCACCTTTTTGCCCTGTTTTTCGAGCGACAGGCGGAGTAGAGGGTGCGAAGCCTCAATCCAGTCGATCAGCGGGTATTTGCCCACCTCAGGTTCGATGCCGCCGATAAGTTTTGCCAGTTCCGCCTTGGCGCGAATCATGTCCACCTGTGCAAGCAGTTTGTAGGAATCGAGAATCTGCGGCACGTGCGGACGGATAATCTTTGCAATCTCCGTGAGTATGCGTATTATCTCGCGGCGCTCCTCAGCCTCTAACTCCCTCACCCGGTTGTTGGCCTCTACCACCTCAGTAGGTTCGATGAAGAGAGTCTTTCCCGATGCCGACTCGTCGTGCACGATACCCTTTATCTTTCGCTTCATAGTGGGGACAACAGGAATCACGAGTCTGCCGTCGCGCATTGCCGGCGTAACATCCTTTTCGATGAGACCCTCGCTCTGTGCCGAGCGCAGTATACTATATAAGGTACGTGAGATGCTGCCCTCCGTCTTGGCAAGTTCTCGGCGGATATTGTTAAGTTCGGGCGAAGCCGTGTCGCGTATCTTTCCGAATTTATCCAGAATCTGGTCGATACGTTGCAGAATCTGCGGATAAGTCATCACCCCGTCGGCAAGTTCGTGCAGGGCAGGGTAGGGATACACCGGTTCCCGCTGCCACCCGTCTTGAGGCGTTGTGGCATTGTCTTCGTTGCTGCGGTTCAGGTAATTCACGATGTCGCAGATTGTGCCCATAGAGCGCCGCAAGTCGAAAAGCTCGTCCTCCTCCATGTGAGTGCCTTCAAGCCGGAGCCTTGCCACCGACTGTCTCACGTCGAAGAAATAATTAAGTGGAAACTCCTCAGCCTCTTCCTGCAAGCGACGGAACTCCCTCACTCGGGCGAGTTGGGTGTTTATGGCCTTCATGTTGTCCATAAAGGTAATTTTGTCCACCTCCTCCTTGCCGAGAGAGCTCAGGCAGCGTTCACGCAAGAGTGTTCTTATTTCGTTAAAACCAATTTTATTTTCGAATGTATTTGGATAAATCATGGTGCAAAATTAGCAAAAATCATTTTTTTTAGAAAAAAATTGGTGAAAAATTTGCAAGTTTAAATAAAACTCCCTACCTTTGCACTCGCTTTAAGATACTAAGCTAAGTTCTTCAAGTATGGAGAGATGGCAGAGTGGTCGAATGCACCGGTCTTGAAAACCGGCGTACTGA
>DAIOXG010000051.1:0-11740 GCA_036758085.1 Prevotella sp.
CATTATTCAGTAGTGGCACCAAAGGTGCAGCTATGTTGCACCTTTGGTGCAGCATAGGGATACTAACAGCGTTTGATGCAAATACCAATTTCATTCAGGGAAGACGATGACAGACGATGACGTTTACTGGATTTACTTGACAGTTTCTTGATTAATTACTATATTACTTTACATTAAATAAATTACTTACTAAGAAACCTTGACAATCAACTGCGTGTACAATGATACTTCTAATGATACTTCGATGATACTTCTCCCTTGTCTGGAAGAAAAGTATCATTGGTTAAAGGTTTGCGTATTAGGAGTATACGAGCAATTTATGATACTTTGATACTTTGCTCTGTGAAAAACAATATTTATGTGTGCTATATTGAAGATGCAGACCAAAGAAGTTAGTGCTGGGTGAATCCGATAGAAAGTACGCTGAATGCAATAGCACCGGCTTTCATCAATTCTTCGGCACATGCGGTTACCGTAGACCCGGTGGTAACAACATCGTCGATGATAAGAATGTGTTTGCCCCTTACTTTCTCTCCGTTTACAAGCTTAAAAGCGTTTTTTACGTTCTCTTTTCTTTCGAGAGAACTCTTCTCAGTTTGGCTTACCGTAAATGTAGTTCTCTTGATGGCATTCTTAATAACAGGCAACCCCGTAATGGCGTTTACGCCCAAGGCAATATGGTAGCTTTGATTATATCCCCGTTCCATTTCACGTTTTCGTGTGATGGGTACAGGTATGATAGCGTCGATGCCGTCAAAGAAATCGTATTTCATGAACTCGTGTGCCGTGATGCATCCCATGTCCTCAGCATAGTTCCATTTTCCGTCATATTTAAGTTTTAGTATGATATTGGTAGAATTCGAGTGTGCATGGTAAAAAAACAGAGCAGCGGCATTTTCTATAGGTATAAGCAGCCAGAATAGTTTAGCCATTTCATTGTCTTTAGGATTTTTGCAGAAATTAGTTCTCGGCAAGCGCCAGTTGCAGGCCATGCATATAGTGTGGTCCGTTATTCCGAGTCTACGTCCGCAGACGGCACAGTATCTCGGCATGAAGAAATCCAAGATTCGTCTTATAAAACTAATCCTTACAGGCATTATAACTATTCTAATGTAGTGCAAATATAAATAATTTTGTAACTTTGCACAAGTAATACTGTAAAAAATAATGTATGAGCAGTATTAGCTCATAAGTTTCATCCTAATGGAATAATATGGAAACAGAAGATATATTTTGCCCTTTAAATACAGCAAAGTCATTTACTGAAGGAGAAATTCCTCCGGAGACTGTGCAGCAGATACTGCGAGGAGCGTTGCTTAGTGCTTATGGTTCAGCAGAAAATACGATGGAACTGTATGTTACAGATGAGGAGCCATTGCTTGAAAGACTTTCGGATGTCAGGGAAGGAGCAGAAATACTAAAAAACTGTTCGTTAGCGATAGTAGTTGTAGCCGACCGGCTTTATGATGGAAGTTGGATAGAGCACGGCTTAGCTTCCGTCTGGGCGATATGCTCCAAGGCAGCAGAAATGGGAGTTGCATACGTGCCATTGCAAATTCGTGGCTATTCGTTGTCTGACGGAACCTTGTCAGACGAAATAGTTCGGGGCATAATGGAAATACCGGAAAGCAAGACCGTATGCTCCATTGTGGCGTTAGGGCATTCGGCAGTCGGGAACAGTAGAGTAGAAGATGAAAATCTCGATTGGGAAAGAGTTCACATAAAATGAGAAAAAAGAAATGGAAATAAGAAATATAGTATTTGTAGGAGCCGGAAATTTGGCAACAAATGTAGCCTTGGCTTTACACGACAGGGGATACAGGATAGTCCAGGTATACAGCAGGACGATGTCGTCGGCTCAGATGCTTGCAGACAGGTTAGAGGCAGAAGCCGTAACAGATATCAGAGCGATAGTTGCAGATGCCGACCTCTATGTTATATCCGTAAAGGATAGTGCGTTGCAGAGTGTAATCGGGCAGTTGTGCAACGGAACGCGCAGCGGACTGTTTGTCCATACGGCAGGAAGCATTCCGATGGACATATTTAAAGACCGTGCCGAGCATTATGGCGTGTTGTATCCTATGCAGTCGTTTTCAAAACAGCGAAGAGTAGATTTTACAGAAGTTCCAATATTCATAGAGTCGAACGGCGCCGAGAGTCTTAAAGCAATCGAAACCGTGGCAAAGTCGCTCTGCGACAAAGTGTACACCCTTTCGTCAGAAGCCCGCAAGCATCTTCATCTTGCAGCCGTCTTTGCTTGTAATTTTGTCAACCATTGTTATGAGCTGTCGGCAGAAGTGCTTTCAAAATACAAAATCCCGTTTGATGTAATGTTGCCCTTGGTAGATGAAACAGCCCGGAAGGTTCATGAAATAGCCCCCGTAGATGCCCAGACGGGTCCGGCGGTGCGTTATGACGAGAATGTAATAAGCATGCAAAGCGGTTTACTCCAGACCGATTCCCGTCTGCAGGAGATATACGATATGATGAGCAGAAGTATACATGAAGTGTATTTGGCAGAGAAGAAAAAAGACAAATAAAAGCAAAGACCTATGATAGATTATGATTTAAGCAAGATAAAGGCAGTACTCTTTGATGTAGACGGAGTGTTGAGTGCGAGTACAATAACGCTGCATCCGGGCGGAGAGCCGATGCGTACGGTGAATATCAAGGATGGCTATGCCATTCAGCTTGCCGTAAAACGAGGACTCCACATTGCCATTATGACAGGTGCAGACGTGAAGAGCATCAACCTGAGATACACGAAGCTCGGAGTGCAGGATGTCTTTACGGGATGCGCGGTAAAGATAAAGACATACAAAGAGTATATGGAAAAATATTCGCTCAACGACGATGAGGTGATATTTGTTGGAGACGACATCCCTGACTATGAGATAATGAGCCGTTGCGGCTGTCCGTGTTGTCCTTCAGATGCTTGTCCTGACATAAAGGCCGTGAGCCGTTATATATGCAATGCAGCCGGAGGATATGGCGTAGGTAGGGAGATAATAGAGCAAGTGTTGCGTGCTCAAGGTAAGTGGCTGACCGACAAAACCGCTTTCGGATGGTAAAAGTATATAAAAAGGGGCTTAAAATTTGCAGGCAATATTTTTTTTTGTAAATTTGTGGCATGTAAATCTCTTAAATCTAAACAGGTATGCTATACGTCTCATTACCGGATAACAAACAGCGGCGATTGTCGTTCTATCTTGCGATGGAAGAGTATGTTGCAAAGCAAGTAGAAAGCAACGACTGTTTCTTCATGTGGCAGGTAGCGCCAAGCGTGATATTTGGTAGAAACCAACTGATAGAGACCGAAGTCAACGTAGCTTATTGCCGTGAGCATGGCATACAGACATACCGGCGCAAGAGTGGTGGTGGTTGCGTATATGCAGACATGAGTAATATCATGTTCTCATATATAACAAGAGACGAGGCTGTGAATTTCACTTTCAATAAATACATCAACATGGTTGTAATGGTACTTCAGCGCCTTGGTGTTGATGCCAGAGCTTCAGGCCGAAATGATATAATGATAGGCAACCGCAAGGTGTCGGGAAATGCCTTCTATCATGTACCCGGACGGAGTATAGTTCATGGCACGATGCTCTATGATACAGACATGCGCAATATGGTAGGTGCCATAACGCCTTCAACGCAGAAGCTTACGAGTAAGGGCATCAGCAGCGTGCGCCAGCGGATAGCTTTGCTGAAGGATTACATACAGTTGGGTATAGAGGAATTCAAGACATTCGTAAGAGAGAACCTGTGCGACGGGGAATTGCTTCTGACAGACTCCGATATAGAGAAGATAGATGAAATAGAAAAAGAATATCTCAGTCCGGATTTCATCTACGGCAACAATCCCCGCTATACGGTAACCAAAATGGACCATATAGATAATGTAGGCGATGTTGAGGTAAGGCTCGAGATGAAAAACAATGTGATAAAAAGCATGACAATGTTAGGAGATTTCTTTATAACGGGCAACATAGATGACGGAATAATAAAGCCCCTAAAGAATGTAGAACTAACAGATGTCGGACTTTCGTCGGCATTGCCCGAGGATTTGTCGCATATCGTAATGAACCTCGATAGAACCTCGTTAGTAGAACTCTTGTTGAAGAAAGAATAACATAATCTTATAACATATTAATTATTATGGAAAACAAAAGAACATGCCTTTATGACAAGCACGTAGAACTTGGAGCACAGATAAGTCCGTTTGGTGGCTTTGACATGCCGATACAGTATTCCTCAATCATAGAGGAGCACAATGCCGTGCGCAATGACTGTGGAGTCTTTGATGTCTCCCACATGGGAGAAGTCGTAGTAAGGGGGCGAGATGCAGAGCGCTATGTGCAGCACATCTTCACAAACGATGTCAGCAAGATATCCCAAGGACAGATTCTTTATGGCATGATGTGTTATGAAGACGGAGGGACTGTTGACGACCTGCTCGTGTATAAAATGGGGGAGAATGATTTCTTCCTTGTCATCAATGCCGCAAATATAGACAAGGACTGGCAATGGATGAACGAAAACTCCAAAGACTTTGATATAGAGTTGGTTAACAAGTCTGATGATTACGGACAGATAGCTGTACAGGGACCTAATTCCGAACGTGTAGTAGAAGAAGTCTTGGGACTGAAGTGCAGCGAACTGACATTCTATACGGTTAAGAAAATCGATGATGTAATAGTTAGCCGTACAGGATACACGGGCGAAGACGGTTTTGAGATATATGCTTCCCACAATTTTATCTGCGACTGCTGGGACAAGCTGATCGAGAGCGGACGCTGTAAACCTTGCGGACTGGGATGTCGCGACACCTTGCGCTTCGAGGTAGGGCTGCCACTTTACGGAGACGAGCTTTCGCCGGAAATATCCCCTGTAATGGCAGGACTCTCGATGTTCTGCAAACTTGACAAGGAGGAGTTTATCGGTAAGGAAGCCCTCGTGAGACAGAAAACGGAAGGCGTGGAAAAGCGGCTGATAGGAATAGAACTCGAAGGCAAAGCAATCCCTCGTCATGGCTATGCAGTATTGAGAGACGGCAACGCCGTTGGAGAAGTAACGACAGGATACCATTCCATTTCTACAGACAAAAGCGTGTGTATGGCACTCGTAAATGCTGCTGATGCAAAACTTGGTACACCGCTTGAGGTTCAGATCAGGAAAAAGACGTTCCCTGGCGTGGTCGTGAAGAAGAAATTCTACGACAAGCATTATAAGAGATAATCCAAACAGACAGATAAAAAAAACAGGATTATTTGTCTTTATGCCAAAGGCAAACAATCCGAAAATATAAAATAAGAAAAACTTTAAAATCGAATATTATGGCAAAAGTAGTTGAAGGACTTTATTATTCAGAGTCACACGAGTATGTAAGAGTAGAGGGAGAGTTCGGTTATATCGGTATTACAGACTATGCCCAGAACGCACTTGGCAATGTAGTTTATGTCGACATGCCGGAAGTAGACGATGAAGTCGAGGCAGGCGAGGAATTCGGTGCCGTGGAGAGCGTAAAGGCTGCGAGCGACCTTAACTCACCCGTGAGCGGAACTGTAGTAGAGGTAAACGACGCCCTTGAAGATACACCGGAGCTTGTAAACAAGGATGCCTTTGGCAACTGGATTATAAAGGTGGAACTGTCGGACAAGTCGGAGCTTGACAATCTTATGGATGCTGCGGCATACGAAGAATTCTGTAAGAATGCAGAACATTAACAGATAGAAAAACGGGAAAATAAATTTTTTGCTTTATGGAATACAAATATTTTCCACATACGCAAGAAGAAATTTCTGAAATGCTCAATACCTCAGGATTAAAGTCTCTCGACGACTTATATTCTGAGGTGCCCGAGGCGATACGCTTCAGAAAAGAGTATAACTTGCCGGAGGCAATGAGCGAGATAGAAATAAGGCGCTTCTTCAAGAAACTTGGCGAGCAGAACAGACAGCTCGTTTGTTTTGCCGGTGCCGGCGTGTACGACCATTATTGTCCTTCCGTTGTCAACCGCATTGTGGAGCGTTCAGAATACCTCACATCCTACACTCCATATCAAGCCGAAATTTCCCAAGGCACACTTCATTATATCTTCGAGTATCAGTCGATGATGGCGGAGCTGACGGGAATGGACATTTCCAATGCTTCCATGTACGACGGGACGACAGCAACGGCAGAGGCTGCCATGATGGCACTTGCAGCGACAAAGAAATGCGATACTATAGTTGTTGCGGCTACTGTCGACAGCAAAACGCTTGATGTCGTCAACACCTATGCCCATTTCCATGGCTTTAATATAGTTACAGCTGCCGAAGCTGGCGGCGTTACAGACAGAGAAGACTTGGAGAAGAAAGTTGCAGCAGGAGGAGTAGCCGGCGTTATCGTTCAGCAGCCTAACCGCTATGGAATGATCGAGGACTTTACAGGCTTTGCAGATATTGTCCATTCAAACAAGGGCTTGCTGATAATAAACAGTATAGCAGCCGATTTGGCGGTGCTCAAGACACCGGCAGAGTGGGGCGCAGACATTGCTGTAGGCGAAGCACAAAGTCTCGGAATACCGATGCAGTTCGGCGGTCCGTATCTTGGCTATATGTGTTGCACGGAGAAGCTGATGCGCAAGTTGCCGGGACGTATCGTAGGCATGACAAAAGACAACCGCGGACAGAGAGCCTTCGTATTGACACTACAGGCGCGGGAGCAGCATATCCGCAGACAGAAGGCAACTTCAAATATTTGTTCAAACCAGAGCCTGATGGCGCTGTTCGTTACTGTTTATATGTCTGTTATGGGTAAACAGGGACTGAAGGAAGCCGCCGAGCTATCTTATTCCGGTGCACATTACATGTATGGGAAACTATTGGCTACGGAGAAGTTCAAGCCTGTCTTCAACCAACCGTTCTTTAATGAGTTCTGTCTGGAATATGCCGGAGATGTGGATGTCCTGCAGAAGAAATTCATAGACAACGGTTATATGGGAGGAGTGAAGGTGGCAGATAATGTTATAATGTTTGCCGTTACAGAACAGCGTACGAAAGAAGAGATAGACAACCTTGTAAAATTGATCTGACTATGAATAATAAACTGTATGGAAACTTGATCTTTGAGTTGAGCCATTCCGGGCGTAAGGGATACACGCTGCCTAAAAATGAGTTTGGCGAGTATTCTATACCGAAAGAACTTTGTCGCGAGAAGGATGCTGAGTTGCCCGAATGCGACGAGATGACGGTGGTTCGTCATTATACGAATCATAGTGGAAACAATTTTGGCGTTGACAATGGATTCTATCCTCTCGGCAGTTGTACGATGAAGTATAATCCTGCCATTAATGAGGAAGTTGCCCGTATGCCGGAGTTTACAGGTCTTCATCCCCTTCAGCCGGCAGAAACCGTAGCCGGGGCTTTGGAAATCTGTAGCGGACTGCGCAAGGCTCTTTCCGAGATAGCCGGACTGGCAGACTTCACGCTTAACCCCTTTGCCGGAGCCCATGGCGAGCTGACCGGACTGATGGTTATCCGCAGATACCACGAAAGCCGTGGAGACACGAAGCGGCGGAAAGTAATAGTGCCAGACTCTGCCCATGGCACGAATCCTGCATCGGCTGCCGTCTGCGGACTTGAAGTGGTGGAGGTGAAGAGCCTCCCCGACGGAACTATAGATGTTGAGGCTCTAAAAGCACTCCTCGACGATACCGTTGCGGCAATGATGATGACAAACCCAAATACGCTCGGACTCTTTGAGCGCAACATTCCGGAGATAGCAGAACTCGTTCATGGATGTGGTGCCCTTATGTATTATGATGGAGCAAACCTGAATCCTATGTTAGGAGCATGCCGACCGGGAGATATGGGCTTTGATGTAATGCATATAAATCTTCATAAAACCTTCTCCACTCCGCATGGTGGAGGCGGACCGGGTAGCGGACCAGTCGGCGTGAGAGCCGGATTAGAACAGTTCTTGCCGGAGAATGCACATTCCGTACATTCTGCCCATCCTTTCTCTGTCGGTCCGTATCATGGCAATTTCGGAGTGATAATGAAGGCTTATGCCTATATCCTGTCTTTGGGCAAGGAGAACCTGAAGTATGTAGGACCGTTGGCAACACTCAATGCAAACTACATAAAAGACTCCCTGAAAGACGTGTATGAGTTGCCTATCGACGGTTTGTGTAAGCATGAGTTTGTGTTCAACGGACTTGCCGACAAGTCTACTGGAGTAACGACAATGGATGTGGCAAAGCGTCTGCTCGACTATGGCTATCATGCACCGACAATATATTTCCCGTTGCTTTTCCATGAGTCGCTCATGATAGAACCGACGGAGAATGAGAGCAAGGAGACAATAGACGGCTTTATTTCCGTTATGCGCAAAATTGCAGAAGAGGCAAAGACGAACCCCGAAATGCTGAAGACGGCTCCACACAATACGCCGATTGGCAGGGTTGACGATGTCTTGGCGGCAAAACATCCGATAGTAACATACAAACAACTTCTTGCTGATGGAGAATAACTATAATCTTATAATAATAGGTGGCGGTCCTGGAGGCTACAAGACTGCCATCTATGCTGCCTCAAAAGGACTTTCCGTTTTGCTCGTAGAGAAAAGCGAACTCGGCGGAACATGTCTTAACCATGGCTGCATCCCCACTAAAGCGTATGCACGACATGCTGAAATACTCCATGACCTGAAGAGCTCGGAGATTTTCGGATTAGACAATCTTTCTTTCACGCTAAACCTGAAGACTGTCGTTGAGCGGAAGAATTCTGTTGTTGAGGCGTTACGAAACGGAGTCTCGACCCTGTTGTCCGTGCCGGGAATTACTGTTGTAAAGGGTGAGGCGCGCTTGCTGACAGCAAACAGCATAATGGTAAATGACGGCAACGAGTACTCAGCCGACAACATTATCATAGCAACAGGCTCAAAGCCGAAAACCCTACCGCTTGATGATTTAGATCCGCAGATGGTTTGCGACTCCACCTGGCTCCTTGAAACCGAAGATTTTCCAGACAGAATCTGTATCGTCGGAGCTGGAGTAATAGGAATGGATTTTGCCAGCATACTCAACTTGTTCGGTTGTGAGGTTACAGTGGTAGAATACATGAAAGAATGTTTGCCGTCGCTCGATGCCGACATTGCCAAGCGCTTGCGCAAGAGTATGGAAAAGCGTGGAGTAACATTCTATATGCAGTCGTCGCTAAAGTCTGTCGCCGAAGGAAAAGTTACATTTGAGAGAAAGGGAAAGGAGATAGAACTTGAAGCCGACAAAGTGTTGCTTGCCGTAGGGCGCATGCCGAACATCGACACCTCTACACTCGACCGCTTAGGAATAGAGTATGACAGAAAGGGAATCGTTGTCGACGAGAATATGCAAACCACAGTCCCCCACATATTTGCCGTGGGCGATGTAAACGGCAGACAGATGCTTGCCCATGCTGCTGAGATGCAGGGAAAAAGAGCCGTGAACAGTATTCTCGGAACCGGCGATACAATCCGTTTCGACATAATGCCTGCTGCCATTTTCACTCTTCCTGAAGCCGCATGTGTAGGCAGAACAGAGGAACAGATGAAGGCTGAAAACGCGGATTTCCAATGCGTAAAACACTACTATCGTTCAAACGGCAAGGCAATGGCGATGAACGAGACGGAGGGAATGCTGAAACTGCTTGCCGACGGCAACGGACGGATTGTTGGCTGCCACGTATATGGAGCTCATGCTGCCGACCTCGTGCAGGAGGTAAGTGCGCTGATGTGTCGCAACACTACTTTAGAACAGCTTGCCGACATCATACATATCCACCCTACGCTTAGTGAAATAATAATAGAATGAACCTAAATGCCGGTGCTTAGAGAAAACATTACGTTTTGTTTTAAGCACCTGCTTGAATAAACAAACATAAAAAATGAATTTCTTTAAAAAAATATTTGGAGTAGCAAAAGAAAGTAAAGAACCGACAGAAGAGGAGAAAAAAGCCGAAGAGAAGAAAAACTTCGACATCCTGAAATATGATGGCGTAAAAGCCCTTAAAGTTAATCAGACAGCCTATGCCGTAGAATGTTTCGTTCATGCTCTTGAGCTGAAAGACGATTCTGAGATTCGCGACTATCTCTCTCAGGCGTATATGGCTCTTGGCGAACTGTCAAAGGCTTACGACCAACTTCAGAAACTTTCGGAGTCGCATCCAGACAACATCGAAATCTTCATTCGTATGGCACATGTGGCGTATATGATGGAAGACTATACCGTCATGTCTGTTGCATGCGAAAAGGCTCTGATGATAGACAAAGACTCTGTCCGTGCTCTCTATCTGTATGCAAAGGCTTGTGTCGGCACCGACGATGTTTCAAATGCCGTTGCCATGCTTTCAAAGGCAATTATCTTAGACCCGGATTATGCTGATGCTTATCTCTTGCGCGGCGAGGTTCTGCTCGGCGACGGCAAACTGGATGAGGCTGATGAAGATGCCGCCTTCTTGCTCGACAAATATCCGGATAATGAAGACATTCTGATGTTGAAGGCGAAAATAGAAAGCGCACGCGGAAAGTTCGCTGAAGCGATAGGACTTTTCTGTAAGGTAATAGAGGCAAATCCTTTTAATGCTGAGGCTTACAGGCTGCGTGGCGAACTCCGTCAGCAGACGGGCGACGAGACTTCCGCCAAGGCTGATCTCGATTATGCTGCCGAACTTGCTGCCGCCGACTCTGAGCATGGCGAAGGGGTTGAGGAAAAAGTGAAGGAGGCTTACAACAACGTTAATCCTCTCGGACTGTAGAATGATTTTATATCGAACTTTATAAAAATATTATTGAAGAGGCAGTATTGCGTATGACAAAGAAAAGCATAGTCCTTATATTGTTGGATTTATTTTTGTTCTGTACTTTCCTTTCAGCACAGAATGTAGTGGCTTATGGTAAGATGTCGCCGTTTGTCAGACGTATTGCTGCTTCTTTACCCCTCCAAAGGTCAGAAGGTGGTTTGATGAAAGTTCCACACCATTCATCCGGTAGTCTTTGTGCCTTTGTGAGGATAAGTGGCAACGGCGAAAGTGTGCTTGAAAAATCAGACTGTAGGATGCTTGCCCGTTACGGAGACATTTATATTGCTGACATTCCGTTCGGCTCTCTTCCCGTCTTGTCTGCTTCCCCCAGCGTCTCCCGTATCGAGGCAGGCAGGAGCAACTCTCTATGTATGGACACTACATCCATTATCGTTGATGCCGTGAAAGCATATTCAGGTGCCCAACTGCCCCAACCTTACACGGGCGATGGTGTGGTGTTAGGGATAATGGACGTGGGGTTTGACGTTACCCATCCGGGCTTTTATGATTATAATCTGGAGCATACAAGGATAAGTCGTTTCTGGGACCAACTGTCGCCCGACAGTTTGGGCAGTTCCCTTTATGTGGGGACAGACTACCGTTCGGAACGGGAAATACTCGACTACGCACATTCTCATGACGGATTTATCGAGACCCACGGCACCCATACCTTGGGAATTGCCACCGGCACGGGCTACGACACGAAGTATCGGGGAGTGGCGCCAGGTGCCGACATCTGCGTTGTCAGCAATGCGGTAGATACTGATGTTCCGCTTATTCCCGAAAGCCAACTCTACAAATACACTACAGCCACAGATGCTCTCGGTTTCAAATATATCTTTGACTATGCCGAAGAGACAGGAAAGCCGTGCGTCATCTCCTTCAGCGAAGGCAGTCATGAGTCGTTCGACGGCGAC
>DAIOXG010000052.1:0-11642 GCA_036758085.1 Prevotella sp.
CATATATATGCCTGTATAAATGGCATAAGAACTAAAACATTACGATTATGGCAGAAATGAATTTCGGTGGCGTTATCGAGACTGTTGTCACCAGCAAGGAATTTTCTTTAGAGAAAGCACGTGAAGTTTTGAAAAACGAAACGATTGCAGTATTGGGCTATGGTATTCAGGGTCCTGGTCAGGCTTGCAATCTGCGCGATAACGGTTTTAATGTAATTGTCGGTCAGCGCGAAGGAAAGACTTACGACAAGGCGGTTGCCGACGGATGGGTTCCGGGCAAGACTCTCTTCTCTATCGAGGAGGCTGCCGAGAAGGGTACTATCATCTGTATGCTGCTCTCCGACGCTGGTCAGATTCAGGTTTGGCCTAAGATTAAGAAGTATCTTACTAAGGGTAAGACTCTCTACTATTCTCATGGCTTTGCTATCAACTGGAACGACCGCACCGGCGTGGTTCCTCCTGAGGATGTTGACGTTATAATGGTTGCTCCTAAGGGTTCTGGTACTTCCCTGCGCACTATGTTCTGCGAGGGCAGAGGACTGAACTGCTCATACGCTGTTTATCAGGATGCTTCTGGCAATGCTGAAGACAAGACTATCGCATTCGGTATCGGTATCGGAGCCGGATACTTGTTTAAGACTACTTTCCAGCGTGAGGCTACATCCGACCTTACCGGTGAGCGCGGTTCGCTGATGGGTGCCATCGAGGGTCTCTTCGAGGCTCAGTATGAGGTGCTCCGCGAGCACGGACACTCTCCTTCTGAGGCTTTCAACGAGACTATCGAGGAGTTGACCCAAAGCCTTATGCCTCTGTTCGGCGAGAAGGGAATGGACTGGATGTACGCTAACTGCTCTACTACCGCTCAGCGCGGTGCCCTCGACTGGGCTCCTCGTTTCCGCGAGGCTATCAAACCGGTGATGGAATGGCTCTACCTGTCGGTTAAGACTGGTAATGAGGCTCAAATCTCTATCGACAGCAACTCTAAACCAGATTATCGCGAGAAGCTGAATGCTGAACTAAAGGCTATGCGCGAAAGTGAAATGTGGCGAGCAGGAGTTACCGTACGTCAGCTGCGCCCTGAGAATAACTAATCAGAAATCTTGCTTGTCATAAACAAGCTTTTAATAATTAAGCGATGCCCCTCTATCTTGCAAGAAGATAGAGGGGCATTTCATTCATGTTGATCTGTGTCCTTACTTATTTTTATACGCTAAATGTCTTTTTCCTAAATATCGCATCTCTCAACGATATATCTCACTAACTGTAATGAAGCTAAAATCAAAGCTCCTTTATAGAAAACAAGCCTCAAAATCGATAGACTTTGAGGCTTTTCAGAGGTACCTAGCAGAGTCGAACTGCTCTACACGGTTTTGCAGACCGTTACCTAACCGATCGGCCAAGGTACCATTTCGTTATTGCGAGTGCAAAGGTAGCACTTTTATTTTAAACTGCAAAATTTTCAACGAAAAATATTTGTTTTATTTTTCTTTTTCCTCTTTTTCCTTCGCCTGGCATTTGTTCTGCTCTACTCTCCCACTGCATTTACTCATCTTATATAATGCACAACCTGAGCATCCGGAGCACAACGGACTTCCGCCAGTCGTTGACTTTCGGATCAACGACTGGCGGATTTTCATTATCGCATAAAATACCGACAGTATCAATATTATAAATACCGCAATATCCTGCCACATTAGTATTTCCTCCCTACTTTAAGTTTTTTACCTGCCGAACATACACAAAGCATTGGCATAACAATTCTTCAAATCTATCTCAATCTGATTGAAGTTACTGTCTTTGCGAATATCTGTCGCCAAATTACTTAAAGAACCTGGAATCATCTTGTCAAGAAGATGCTCTTTATACAAACGCTCTATCATCGGCATAAGCTGAACTGCATGCAAATCACACAAAAGCCAAACAAGCATTCCGTTTAATCTGTAATTTGTTATCTCTGACTTCACGCCATCACTCAACGCCCTTGTCAGGAGCTTCTTCATTATGGCCATAACATCCGATTTCTTATCGTCCCACCTGTAGGCTATATTAACCAAAGCTTCCATCACATTCGCCTTCTTTGAGATAAAGAACCCTGTTTCATAAAGGAAGGCTTCCAGTTTTGGCAGCGCATCCTTGCCAAGTTTTATCAATGCCGGTAATAAATAGCAACCATCTCCGTCACCATAAATATCATCATATGTCCCTAAATCTACCTTTAGCGTCTCAAGCACGGCATCAAGACTTGTCTCACTGTCGCCGACTTCTGACAGCAATAATACTGCATGACTTATAGCACGTTCATACGAATTGCATTTTCTCACTGAATCACTGTCGTCCCTCAACACTCGCAGTCCATAAAGTATTATCTGCTCCAAGTCACGCTTCAGACTATCGTGTGGCATTGCCAATATCCTGTCTATATCCTCTTCCGGCAGGGCTATGCTGTTCTTCTTCAACGAAAGGATACTGAACAAGCCTTTGTTTTCCAACTTTATTTCTGTCGGCAGTTTATCGTTTTGATATGTATATGGTCTACCGTTGTAAACATAGAAATCATCAAGCTCGTCGTCATCGTTGTCGTCAATGTCATTATCCGCCTCTATTATCCAATCGAAATCGTTTCCGAGATTCTTTTTGAGCAACGGCAAATACCTGTTTGCCTCGAAGGAACAGCTTGCCACGAGATAATGCTGTCCGTTGTTTCCAAACTCATATTCTATAAGCGGCACATCCTCCGTATCCTCTTCAAGGAAATATTTCACTAACGAAAAATCGCTGCATGGTTTGATCCCTGCCTCTTCGGCATACGCTATGACACCATATATTATATTATGCACCTCTTCGTATGATGCTTTCCGCATACCACTTTCTATACAGTGCTCTACAATGTCTTCAAACTCTTTTCCGTCAATACGAAGTCTGCAAGAACATTCTTTTACGCCCAAACACCAGGTATCTACGAGGAAGGCTCCAAAGCTGATATTACCGCCTGTATGTTTTCTTGAAACGAGTACATTGCCATAACCTATCTTAAAGATATCATCACTTACATAACAGTCCCCAATCTCCACCGAGCGCATTCTTTCTTTTACGAATCGCTCCGGCGACAGGAATTGTTGTGTCTGTTGCTTTCCGCTTTTCTTTTTCTTTGCCATTTTTATTATTCTTGTTTCTGATTTACAAGAAACGGACTGAAAGTCCAAACTTCAATTATTCTTGTTTTGTGTACAAAGTTAGCAAGAATATTTTGTTACTGCAATTTAGTGGCATGAAAAAACAAAAAACGACAAAAATCCGTGTGCCACTCATCTCCGTCTATGTTCCGTCAAAATTCCGCGGAAGATTAAAATCCGTGTCTATCTGCGGTAGATTATATATGGCTCTTCCTTGTCAATCCATGTGATCCGTGTGCAAAAATATTACTTCCCGTTGGTCATCGGAAAAGAACACATTCTCAATATTATCTATTTACATAAATAGAAAATTTCAATGTCCGAATATCGTATATATAAAATATATTATATATCTTTGCAGCCAAATACTAAATATATACAAATATGAGTACTGCAACTATTACACCATCAAAAAGAAAGATTATCGACTTAAACGAAGACACTTTCAAAACGCTTTCCATTATGGCTATACAAAAGGGCACCAATCTAAAAAACTACATTGAGGAACTGCTCAATGAGATTGCTGAAGACTACGAAGATGCCAAATTGTATGCGCAGCTTAGCAAAGAGCACCCAGAAGGAAATATTATGCTCAACCAAAAAGAGCAAGAAGAATTTGAAAAATGGCTTGGAGTATGAATGTTCAATTTTCCAAAGAATTCGAAAGAGCCATCAAGAAACTCTCTGGCAAAATATTAGACGCTGTACGCAACGTTATTAAGGAAGTAAAAGCTGCCAACGAAATTAAAGACATAACTGACTGTAAAAAACTCATTGGCTATCGTAGCATTTACCGCATACGCATTGGTGACTATAGGGCTTTCTTCATATTTCATGTAGAGATCGTCAATGATACCGTCAAATTCAAATATCTTACTTCCAGAGGCGAAGCCTATGGAAAAAAGATAAAGACGGAACTGAAACGACTTGACAAATAAAATCCGGGTTAATCCGTGTGCCCAAAATAAATCAATATACATTCTATAGAAGACACATTATAATGAGAATTCTTCATACAAGCGACTGGCACTTGGGACACTCCCTATATAACTACGACAGGACTCAAGAACAACAATATATGCTCTTGCAGATGATAAACATTGTAAGGGAACAGAAACCCGACGCCTTTATCATAAGCGGAGACATTTACCACACTCCACAACCGTCGGCTGCAGTACAGACGATGCTGACTAATGCCCTTGTGGATATCCACAACGCCAACCCGGAGATGACTATCGTGGTTACTGCCGGAAACCACGACAGCTGTTCGAAACACGATATCTTCAAAACGCCATGGAAGGCGATGAATGTTTACACTATTGGTAGTGTCGACATAAAACACCCTGAGGATCTGATTGTCGAAATCCCCGGCAAGGGCTTCATTATTGCCATGCCATACGTGAACGAGAGGAAGCTGCACGAAGGATTCTTCCAGCAACTTATCGACTGCGTGGAGAAGGAAAACGGTAAAGGACTGCCCGTAATTATGATGGCTCATACCACGGTTGGCGGTGCTGACTTCACCGGGCATGACAACTGCAATGACTATACCGTTGGCGGTATCGACTCTTACAGCATTGAGGATATGGGCAGAGGATATGACTACCTCGCACTCGGACATATCCATCACGCACAGTTTATCCACGGCAGCAACCACAGGGCGAGATACTCCGGAACACCGCTTGCCGTGAGCTTCGACGAGAGGTTTAAACATAGTGTGAGTATCGTGGATATTGACAAGCATGGCGATGTTCCTACTGTCGAGGAGATTGAAATTGACACCCACCGCCCACTGGTTACGCTCCCTACCGAAGGCTTTGCTTCATGGGAGGATGCCAAGGCGCTACTTAAGGATTACCCCGACGACATTGAGGCGTATATCCGACTGAACGTGGAAGTTGACGACTTCCTACCTACTGAGGCTAATGCTGAGGCACTGCTGCTGACGGAGGAGAAGAAATGCCGATTCTGTACGATTAACGCACAAAGAGTGAAAAAGCAAGGACTCACGGCTAAAGGAATGAGCATACAGGAGTTTAAGACTGAAGCTCCTATCGACATCGCACGGAGGTATGCCGAAGATACTGGCATATGCTTCGACGACGAGATGGCTGAGATGTTTAAGGATACTCTGAATATGATTGAAGAGGACGAGAGAAACGCATAAACCTACTATATTATGAAATTCCAGAAACTTTCTATACATAATATCGCATCTATCGAAGATGCTACTATCGACTTTGAAGCTGAACCGTTATCTGACAGCGAGGTGTTTCTGATTACGGGAAAGACGGGAGCCGGGAAGTCGACTATCCTCGACGCTATCTGTCTGGCTCTCTATGCCGACACACCGAGGCTTGACACTACTAAGATGCAGGGCTATACCCTTGATGCCAAAAAAGAGGTAAAGATTGACGACCCGCGACAGCTGATGCGCAGAAATACTACCGAGGCGTCGGCTTCGCTGACTTTTATTGGAAGCAACGGCATTGGATATAAGGCTACATGGAGCGTGAACCGGGCTTACGGAAAGATTAACGGGAATATCAAAAACAAGACGTGGGAGTTGGAGAATCTCGACTCTGGTGCTGTGCTCACGAAGGATGCTGAGATTAAAGCGGAGATTCACAATGCCTTAGGACTCGACTTCGGACAGTTTTGCCGCACAACGATGCTGGCACAGGGGGAGTTTACAAGATTTCTGAACAGCAAGGATGATGATAAGGCGGAGATTCTGGAAAAGATTACGGGGGTTGACGCTTACTCGAAGATTGGTAAGAAGGTGTATGACATTACTGCTACGAAGAAGCTGGAATGGGAGGATGCCGACAGACGGATTAATGATGTGCATACTCTGAACGACGAGGAGATTGCTGTCAGGAACGGGGAACTGGAAGGACTTAAAGTTAAAGAGAAGGAACTTGCGGAACTGACAGGCAAAGAGGAACTGAAACTTCAGTGGATTAAGTCGAACGACAGCATTTGCCAAGAGATTGCAAAGGCGGAAACGGAATATGCCAATGCCGTTAAGGTTTGCGACACCGAGGAGTATCACGATACGGAACGGACGGTGAAGGAATGGAACGGAACGATTGAACAACGTAAATGGCTGACGGAACGGACGGTTGCAGCAAAGACTGTCAACGACTGCAAATCTGATTTGGAAAGTCTGCACCTGGAATTTAATACCGTATGCGAAGGGTTGCTTTATATTAATAAGGTGAAGGATGAGGTTAAGGCTCAGTTTAATGCTACTGCTCTTTTTCTTAAAGGAGAAGAGGGGAAAAAGGAACTGTATGACAACACACAGACTATCATCAGCTGTCTGACGACTGTTGATGAATGTGGGAAGACTATTGCCGATGGTCAGCAATCTATCGCCAAAGAAAGACTGCTGTTAGCTTCTACCGTCATTCCTGCATCGGATAAACTGAGAAAGGATTATCTGTCGGCAAAGGAAAAGCTACAAGACTGCGAGTCTTCGCTGACTACGTCTGAGGCGACGCTTGCAAAATGTGATTTGCCTTCTCTACGCAAGGGTCATGACGTGATTAAAGGATTGCTGACTAATATTGCCACGGCTAAGGAGTGGATTGGAATGCTTGCTGCTGAACGCAAGCGCATAGAGGAAAAACGCCAACAAATCAATGCCTTGGCTAAGGATATTGAGACGCTGAGGGGAGAAGCTGACGCTATGAATGGAAAGGTTCACGACGCCGAACTGAAAATGAATATTAGAAAAGAGGATCTGGACAGACAGAAGGACTCGGTAGACCGCTTTGCCAAGGCTATCCGACAGCGCTTGCACATCGGCGACACTTGTCCTGTTTGTCAACAAAAGATTTCCTCTCCTTTGCCACACGAGGAGGAACTGTCGGAAATATACTGTTCGCTGGAGAAGGCATTTAATGATGCCAAGGCGGAATATGACAGACTGACGAAGATGAAGTCGGAAACGGATGCAAGGATTGTTTTCTCTGTCAAAAGACTGGAACAGGACCGCCGGCAGATGGAAGCTGACCACTCTGTTGACGATATCCAGCTGAAGGTTGCTGCCATCTGTAAGACTGTCGGCATTCAAACCGTTGATGATTCTGTCATGACATCGCTCAACACTATTGAAGAAACGAATACCGCACTAAGCAAGGAGTATGATGAGATAATAAAATCGGCTGAGAATATTGAAAATCTTATTAAAGCTCAGAGAAAGGTTCTTGACAAGCAGCACAAGGTTGTCGACAAGGCTTTGGAAGATTTACACAAGATGGAAAAAAGTATTGACGACAGCAATACAAGGATTTCCAATATCGAGAGTATCATAAAGACGAAAGCGGACGACAGGGAAAGGGCGAAAAGGACTTTGGAGGATATAATCGGTAATTCGGAATGGGACGTAGACTGGCACAGCGACTCTAAAGCTTTTGCCGGGATATTGAAAGAACGTGCCGGGATTTTCTCGCAAAAGACTAAGGAACACGAGACTTTGGGCATCAGGATTAAGGAACTTGACGCTGAAATTAAAAACATCAACGAGGCTGTTGCCGCTATCCTACAGACTATGCCTTCATGGAATATTTTGCAGAGCAAGGCTAAGGAGATTTCTAATCCTCTTGCGAAATGCAACGAACTGGCTATTAAGGTCGCGGCAACGATGAGTAAGATGAAGGATGCCGAAAACAATATAAGGGTAAATGATGGTCTACTGAACTCTTTCGTCAACGAGGATCCGACGGCTTCTATTGAACGGCTCTCTGTTCTGAACTCGTTTTCTGCAAAGAGTATTTCGGAGATGAGCGACCATCTGAAGAGTGTTAAGGAGAATATCATCGCCAAAACAACGGGGCTGGAGGTTGCAAAGAAACGCCTCGCAGACTTGCTGCTGAATAAACCGGAGATGAATGATGATGATACGACGGACAATCTGCTTGTGAGAATCGCTGATTTGAAAAGACGGATTGGGGAAACTCGAGAACGGACTGGAGCGATATGTCAGGAACTGAAGACTGATGCCGAGAACAAGATACGTCTCAACTCGTTTATCAAGGAGGCTGAGACAAGGAAAAAGGTTTACGACAGATGGTCGAGACTCAACGCGCTCATTGGCGACACCCAGGGAAAGAAATTCAGAAAGATTGCCCAAAGCTATGTCTTGGGAAGTCTTATACGCTCTGCCAACGGCTATATGAAGACTCTTACAGACCGCTATACGCTGAAGGTGGCTCCCGGCACTTTCGTTATTTCTATCGAGGATGCCTATCAGGGTTATGTTTCGCGCGCCGCAAGTACTATCTCCGGTGGCGAGAGTTTCCTCGTGTCTCTGTCGTTGGCTCTCGCCCTGAGCGATATCGGACAGCAATTGCAGGTCGACACTCTGTTTATCGACGAGGGATTCGGAACGCTAAGTGGCGAACCGCTGCAAAGGGCTGTCGACACGCTGCGCTCTCTTCACGGCAAATCTGGCAGACACGTGGGCATTATTAGTCATGTGGAGGAGTTGCAGGAGCGTATACCGGTGCAGATTAAGGTTATTCAGGAGGGCAATAACTCGAGCAGTAAGGTTGAGATTGTATCATAACAGGGCGGTACGCAAACTGTCAAGATATTCGTCTACATTACTGTCGGTCTTCCTCTGCCATACATCGCCGAGGATGGCTGCACCACCAAAGCCGTATTTTCTCACTTGAGGGATGTTCTGCAGCGTTACGCCTCCGAGGGCTATCACCCTGTTATCTATCAAACCACTCTCTCTTGCCGTGAGGAGTTGCTGCGAGGTGAAGGCTGACAGGTATCCTTGCTTGGAAATGCTGTTGAATATCGGACTGAGCGTCATGTAATTGCACGACGCTTTGTATCTTACTATCTCCTCTAAACTGTGACACGAGCGGGACACTGTTCCTTCGTGTCCTACGGGCGGTTGCGGGTTCCTACCGTTTAGGTGTACGCCTTTGAGTTGATATTCGGCACAAAGGCTGAAATGATCGTGAACAACAATTTGCGCCCGCCACTTACTGTTTATGCTGTCAAGCAGACGCCTACAGTCGGTTATATCTGAACCAGGTTTCCGGAGATGCAGAATGTCAAGTCCGCGCTGAAAGAGGCTTTCGATGTACTCTGCCTCTCCTTCTATAAATTCCGGAGCCGTAATTACTATCCATTTCATGAGAGCGATACAGTTTCCGGAACGACAAGTTTCTTGAACTCCCTCATCTCTTCTGCCGGGTCATCGGCATTCAGTACGGCACCGCTAACGGCTATTCCACTTACTCCTGTACTCATTATTACGTGTACGTCTTGCGGCAGTATGCCTCCTATCGCCACTATCGGCAGGGATATTCCACGTTGGCGCATTCCGTCGGTGATTTTCTTGTAGCCCTCTGTGCCGAGCATCGGCGAGAGGTTTTTCTTTGTGGTGGTAAAGCGGAACGGTCCGCATCCGAGATAGTCGGCACCGGCAAGATAAAGGCGTTCCACGTCATCTATCGTGTTTGCCGTTCCACCTATTATATATTCGCTGCCGAGAATCTTGCGGGCCTCGTCTACAGGCATGTCGTTCTTTCCGAGATGCACGCCGTCAGCACCTACTGTCTTGACAAGTACCACTCTGTCGTCGACGATAAACGTAGCCTTGTATTCAGAGCACATTTTTCTTACCAGCTTTGCCGTGGCAATGAAATCCTCGTCCGAGGTGTCTTTCATGCGCAGCTGCACCCACCGGCAACCGCCTTTCAAGGCGAGTTCTATGCCTTCGACATAAGAATGTCTGTCGTTGCTGTGACTTATAAACTGCAGAGCCACACCGTCAAGTCGTTTTACTGCATGCATATCGTCGGCACTTTTATACATTAAATTATGATACACCGGTCCGTGTCCCTTTCCCTGGTTTATATTCTGTCCGTTGCATATTGCCCCATGCAGATACTCCACGGCATGCCCCACGGCACTCTCCATAATCTCTCCTCTGCCAAGCAGCGAGGCTATTGCCGAAGAGAGGGTGCAACCGGTGCCATGGGTGTTGCGGGTGTCTACCGAAGCTGTATGGTATGATGCTTTCAGCTGTCCGCCGACATACAGTCTGTCTACCTTCTCGCTTCCCTCAAGATGTCCGCCTTTTATGAGCACGGCATTACAGCCGAGCCTGGTTATCGCCTGGGCTGCGCGGTCGAAGTCTTCCACGCCGTTTATCTTTATCCCCGCCAGGCGTTCGGCTTCCGGAATGTTTGGAGTAACGAGTGTTGCCAGCGGCAGCAAGTCGCTGACTAACACCGATACTGCATCTTCATTCATAAGGGCATGACCGCTTGTGGACACCATGACTGGGTCGAGAACAATGTTTTTCGGTTTGTATTTCTCAAGACAGGCGGCAACGGTCTTCATCACGTCTGCCCCTCCTAACATCCCGATTTTCACGGCATCTACAACCATATCCTGGAACACGGCATCCAACTGGCTCTCCACGATCTCCGCCCGTATTGGTTCCACGTCATAAACGCCTTTTGTGTTTTGTGATGTTACAGATGTAATGACCGATGCGGCATACACCCCGAGTGCCGTCATTGTCTTTATATCTGCCTGAATGCCTGCTCCTCCACAACTGTCGGAGCCTGCTATCGTAATACCTGTAATATATCTCATTTTCCTTTTTTTTGCAAAGGTAATGCAAGTCGAGAGAAGAATAAAATGAATTCATTCATTTTTTATTCCGAGACGCAGCTTACCTTATAAAAAGGTAATGCACTTATCTCCGTCTATATTCCGCGGAAGATTCATCCACGGAACTTAATCGGAACTTAAACGGAATTTTTCTTTGCACACGGATTTCACGGATTATGATTTTATCGTACATATCCCAACAAATCGAGGTACATCATTCGTGATTCCAAGTGCTCATCAGCAGGAATATGGTTTGCTTCCTTTTCTAAATCCTCTGTTGAGTACAAGAATTTGAAACCATTCTTTCCATAAAAGCGTAATACATTCTCCTTATTATAAGCATCCACCACAATAAAGCGGCACCCTGTCTTATTATCAGGCAACAAAAACCAAGATATGATATAGTCTATTGCTTGTGAACCTACACCATAGTCAGAGCCTTGAAAATCCGTGGCTACGCCAAGTCTTCCAATCAATACCGCAGGATAACTTCTTGTTCTTTTTGAATTAGGTATTTTTCTCTGTATCTTATTCCTTGAAGCATTAGGAATTAAAGCAGCCTTGATACTATCATTTGCTAATGTAAAGGCACAAACAATTTCATCCTTACCCCTTCTTTCTGTGGCAAAGAAATAAGTCTTCCCTAATAATTGCTCATCATAAAGACAAGCCTCTTGATGAAAGAAGTCATCAAGGTCGTCATCGCCACAGCTAAAAGAATCAAGCTCTTCTTTTGTCGTAACACGATATAGAGAGCAATTATTTTGCAAAAGGACTCTTTCCTCCATGTGCTTTCAAATTAGCTGTTGAACGAATCAA
>DAIOXG010000053.1:0-11623 GCA_036758085.1 Prevotella sp.
CGCCTACTCACAAAACAGATTCCGGACAAGCGGAAGGCCACGACAGAGAATTAATTGGAAACAAAAGTAAACAGCATATAAAATATGCGGCATAGATTTGGAACAGAAGAATTAGTTTATTACCTTTGCCTTTATCTAAATATAAGGCGATAAGAAAGCCGAGATACAAAAGAAGAATATTAAAGTTTCACGTGAAACAATTAAAGAGAAAAGTTCTTTAAAACAAGCACTTAGAGAAAATGACAAAAGAAGAAAATGAAAAGAGACTCGAGTATCTAAAGGGCATTGTTAGCAATTTGCCAAACAAGCCTGGCAGCTATCAATACTACGACAAGGATGGCACTATAATATATGTAGGCAAAGCTAAGAATCTGAAGAACCGCGTTTCGTCTTACTTCCATAAAGAGGTGGACAGATATAAGACAAAAGTTCTCGTAAGCAAAATCTGGGACATTACATATACGGTAGTGAATACTGAAGAGGATGCGTTGTTGCTTGAGAATAATCTGATAAAGAAATATCAGCCGAAATACAACATTCTGCTGAAAGACGGCAAGACCTACCCTTCGATATGTATTACGAAAGAATATTACCCAAGAATTTTCAAGACGAGGGTAATCAACAAGAAGTTCGGCACGTTTTACGGGCCATACAGTCATGTTGGAACGATGTACGGACTGCTTGATATAATAAAAAAGCTCTATAAACCACGAACATGCAGAATGCCTATATCAGAGGAGGGGATAAAGCAGGGGAAATACCGCCCATGTCTGGATTATCACATAGAGAACTGCGGCGGGGCATGTATAGGCAAGCAATCCCATGACGAATATATAAAAAACATCAACCAGGCAAGGGAAATTCTTAAAGGGAACACGCGAGACGTGGAGAGAATGCTTTTTGAAGAAATGCAGCAGCTTGCCGAAGAGCTAAAATTCGAGGAAGCAGAGGAGATAAAGAAGAAATTCCTTCTGCTGAAGGATTTCTGTTCAAAGAGCGAGGTAGTGAGCCATACTATTAATAATGTGGACGTATTCTCGGTAACGGACAGCGATAATTTGGCTTTCGTAAACTATATCCACGTTACCAACGGTAACATAAACCAAGCCTTCACTTATGAATTCAAGAAGAAACTGGATGAAAAGGACGAGGAACTGCTACCTCTCGCTATAGTGCAGATAAGGGAGAAATTGGGCAGTACATCGAGGGAAATAGTTGTACCTTATGAGATAGAATTACCACTGGAAGGAATAACTCTCACCGTGCCGCAACGCGGTGATAAACGCACGCTGCTTGAACTATCGGAGATGAATGGAAAACAGTATCGATTTGACCGTCTGAAACAGACTGAAAAGCTCAATCCGGAACAAAAGGCTGTACGATTGATGAAGGAGATACAACAGATGCTGAAACTGCCAAAAATGCCGTATCAGATAGAATGTTTCGATAACTCAAACATCAGCGGAACGGATGCCGTGGCTGCTTGTGTGGTGTTCAAAAAGATGAAGCCAAGCAAGAAAGACTACCGTAAATACAACATAAAAACCGTGGTGGGACCGGATGATTATGCATCGATGAAGGAGGTGGTAAGGCGTCGATACACGCGCCTTATGGAGGAAGAACAGCCACTGCCCGACCTTATAATTACGGATGGAGGAAAGGGACAAATGGAGGTTGTGAGAGAGGTGGTAGAGGATGAGCTACACCTCGATATCCCTATTGCCGGACTGGCTAAAGACGACCGCCACCGCACCAACGAACTGCTCTACGGCTTTCCGCCAAAGGTGATAGGAATGAAGACCGACAGCGAGCTTTTCCACTTGCTTACGCACATTCAGGATGAAGTACACCGCTTTGCCATTACATTCCACCGCGACAAGCGTTCTAAGCACGCTCTACACTCCGAACTCGACGACATCAAGGGTATTGGTCCGAAGACAAAAGATGCGCTCCTGAAGGCATTTAAAACGGTCAATAAGATACGTGAAAGCAGTATTGAAGAACTTGCAGGAGTTATAGGAAAGCAAAAGGCTGAGATAATAAGAGAGCATTTTATTGGGAAATAGTTTGCACGGAAATCAATAAAAGCATAACTTTGTAAGCAGAAAAAATTAATAATGAAAATAGTGATACAGCGCGTAAGCCACGCTTCGGTAACGATAAACGGCAACACGAAATCAAGCATCGGCAAGGGATTTCTGATTCTTCTTGGCATAGGCTGCGAGGACGGTCAGGAAGATATCGACTGGCTGGTGAAAAAGATAGTAAACCTGCGTGTTTTCGACGACGAGAATGGCGTTATGAACCGCTCTATCCTCGACGACGGCGGAGATATAATAGTGGTTAGCCAGTTCACACTCATGGCATCTACAAAGAAGGGCAACCGCCCCTCGTGGATTCATGCCGCCCCTCACGAGATTTCCATTCCTCTATATGAGAAGTTCTGCAAGGATTTGAGCGCTGCCTTAGGCAAGCCTGTTGGAACAGGAGAATTCGGGGCAGACATGAAGGTGGAACTGCTCAACGACGGACCGGTAACTATTTGTATGGACACGAAAAACAAAGAGTGAAAATGACAATAAAGGAAGCGCAAGAACAGGTAGATAAATGGATAAAGACCTATGGCGTGAGGTATTTCTCTGAACTCACAAATATGGCTTGTTTAACAGAAGAAGTGGGCGAACTGGCAAGGGTTATTGCCCGCACATACGGCGACCAGAGCTTTAAGAAAGGCGAGAAGCCAAACCTTGGTGAGGAGATGGCAGACGTATTGTGGGTGCTTATATGCCTTGCCAACCAAACGGGCATAGACCTTACGGAGGAACTGAAGAAGAGCTTTGAAAAGAAGACTCAGAGGGACAAGGAGAGACATCTGAACAATCCTAAATTATCTGGCTATTCTACCCCACCCGACAGCAATAAAAAATAACTTCTATGACATAAAAAATTGACAGGAAGAAAACAAATATAAACCAAATAAAAGGAAACACTATGATGACAGAAAAAGAAAATCCAAAGAGCGAAAGCTTCATCAAGAAGATTAACGACAACGCTCCGAAAACTGACAAATACGAAGAGGCTCTGAGCAAATACAACACCAATCTCGACGACAACGAAGTGCGCGAGGCTGTGAAGAAAATCATCAGCGAAAAGGTGCATGAGAACGATAACCTCGACGTGAAGAAATTCCTTATGGGAAGCATAGAGCTGACCACTCTGAAGACTACCGACTCTGAGGAGAGCGTACTCGCCTTTACAGAGCGCGTAAACCAGTTTGACGAGGCATACGGCGATCTGCCGCATGTAGCAACTATTTGCGTTTATCCATGCTTCGCAAAGGTGGTGAGCGAGACGCTGGAGATAGACGGCGTTGAAATAGCTTGCGTATCGGGCAGTTTCCCGTCGTCTCAGGCCCTTATCGAGGTAAAGGTGGCCGAGACTGCACTGGCGATAAAAGACGGCGCCACAGAGATTGATATCGTTATGCCAGTGGGCAAGTTCCTGAGCGGCGACTACGAGGGCGTTGCCGACGAAATCAGCGAACTGAAACAGGTTTGCGGCGAGCATGCCATGAAGGTAATCCTCGAAACAGGCTGCCTGAAGACCGCTTCGAACATCAAGAAGGCGTCTATCATCGCCATGTATGCCGGTGCCGACTATATCAAGACTTCTACCGGAAAACTGGAGCCTGCGGCTACTCCAGAGGCTGCCTACGTGATGTGCCAGGCTATCAAGGAATACTACGACCAGACGGGCATACAGATTGGTTTCAAGCCTGCCGGTGGCATCAACAGCGTGATGGACGCTCTTATCTACTACACCATCGTGAAAGAGGTGTTGGGCGAGAAATGGCTCACAAACAAATGGTTCCGCCTTGGCACAAGCCGACTGGCAAACATGCTGCTGAGCGAGATTGAAGGACAGGAAACGAAGTTCTTCTAAAACAATATTTTCAAACAAGCATATAATAACAAGAGC
This sequence comes from Prevotella sp., assembly GCA_036758085.1. Taxonomy (GTDB): domain Bacteria; phylum Bacteroidota; class Bacteroidia; order Bacteroidales; family Bacteroidaceae; genus Prevotella. Next base: position 3,979 of record DAIOXG010000053.1, read on the forward strand.
CATTCTTTGAACTGCCTTCAGCATCAAAGAATGGCTCTTGCTTTTCTAATGGAAGATACGATACTCTCCCCTATTTTTCTCTACGTATTACAAAGTCAAGATACGCAATAAGACTATTCCTTATCTCCTCATCATTAACCTGACTTTCAATATATTTCATTGCATCCTTATGGAAGTCATCCATACGTTTCTCTGCATAGTCAATACCGCCGTTATCCTTGGCAAAAGCCACCAGCGAGGCTATCTCTGCAGCCGTAGCCGTACGTTCCTTAACCTTATATGCAAGGCGAAGCATATCCTCATCGCCTGTGGAATTCAAAGCATAAATCACGGGCAGCGTAAGTTTTCCCTCTGCCATGTCATTTCCCGTAGGCTTACCTATTTCCTTCGAATCGTAATAATCAAAAATATCATCACGTATCTGAAAGATAATACCAAGGTTCTGTCCGAATTTCTTTGCCCGTTCTATCTCTTCCTCATCAGCTCCTGCCGACAAGGCTCCTATAGCGCAACAAGCCTCGAAGAGTGCTGCCGTTTTTTGCTTAATAACTTGATAATAAACGTCTTCGGATATTTTCTCATTCGAGATATTCGACAGTTGTAATATCTCTCCACTTGCCAGTGTCCTACCCAATTCGGCAAGGTATCTCACAATATCCGTATTCTTTGTATAAGCCACATGGAGCAGAGCCGTAGACAGAAGATAGTCGCCCACGAGTACAGCCACCTTATTGTCGTACGTGGCATTTACCGATGCCTGTCCGCGGCGCTCCTCACTCTCGTCCACAACGTCATCGTGGACAAGACTGGCAGTATGTAGCAATTCCAGTCCTACTGCGGCATGCTGCGTAACGGCAGACACACTGCCGTAGTTGCGCGCCATAAGCAATATCAGCATCGGACGCATACGCTTTCCTGTGCGCTGGCGGATATATGCCAGAGCCTGCGACAGGAGTCCGTCGGTATGCGACAGGGCATCATTAAACAGCTCGTTAAAGTCTGAGAGTTCGCTCTCAATCGGTTGCTTTATGCGTGAAATATAGTCCATTGAATGAAATTTGATACAAAATTACTTATTTTATCTGATTAATCAGAAAAAAACAGTAATTTTACACGATATTCTTTTGCCATAGCAGCATTTTAGCATCATTTTCTTTCTCAAAAGGCTAATGCACAAATGGTTTTGCCCTGCCATCTGCCTTTTTTGAGAAACGCCAGACAATGGTGAAATGCCGGAATGATACGGTAGCTATTACCCTGCCGCACAACCGAAATGGGAAACGAAAAAATGGGATATGTATCAAACACTCGGAGCGTTTGGGCTAAACACCGGGAGCGTTTGGGCTAAACACCTGGAGCGTTTGGGCTAAACGCTCAGAGCGGACAAGACATACCGCAACGAGAATATATCAATTGACAACAATAAAACGAGAAGAAGAAATATAATATGGACAAATTATTCCTACTTGATGCATACGCCTTGATATACAGGTCGTATTACGCATTCATAAAGAATCCGAGAATCAACTCCAAGGGTCTGAACACATCGGCGGTGATGGGTTTCTGCAACACTCTGCACGAAGTGTTGCAGAAGGAACAGCCAACTTATCTCGGAGTTGCCTTTGACCCACACGGACCTACCTTCCGCAAAGAGGCTTACGAACAGTATAAGGCGCAGCGCGAGGAGACGCCTGAGGATATCCGCAAGGCTGTGCCTATCATCAAGGATATCCTTTCGGCTATGCACATACCAGTATTAGAGGTTGCAGGATTCGAGGCCGACGACGTGGTGGGAACGCTCGCCAAGAAAGCCGACCATGAGGGTATCGACACGTATATGCTTACTCCCGACAAGGACTACGGACAACTCGTGGGCGGCAACGTGAAGATGTTCCGTCCGCGACACGGCGGAGGTTATGAAACTCTGGATGCTGAGGGCATCAAGGAGAAGTATGGTATCGAATCACCAGAACAGGTGATCGACCTCTTGGGACTCATGGGTGATGCAGCCGACAATATTCCGGGCTGCCCTGGTGTGGGCGAGAAGACTGCCGTGAAACTTATCAACCAGTTTGGCAGCATCGACTCCCTACTCCACCGCACCGACGAACTGAAAGGGGCGCTGAAGAAAAAAGTGGAAGAGAACAAGGAGCAAATTGAATTCTCTAAATTCCTCGCAACAATCAAGACGGATGTTCCTATCGACCTTAACCTCGACGAACTGAAAGTGAAGGAGCCGGACGAGAAAAGAATAATAGAAATTTTCAATGAATTGGAGTTTAAGACCTTCACTGAGCGGTTTCTTAACAAACCTAAACAACAACAAAAAAAAGTTTCAAATCAACTCGATTTGTTTGGCGAATTTCCGACCGACGGAGCGGAAGTAATAAAAAGCGGGCCTTCTCAGAGTCTAAAAACCATTGCTCACGATTACCAACTCATTGATAACGTGGAAGATATGCATAAACTTTGTGATTTATTCCTTACAAAGCAATTTGTCAGTTTTGACACCGAAACCACTTCCACCGAAGCTATCAACGCCGAATTAGTGGGTTTGAGTTTCAGCGTGGAGGAGAAACAGGCTTTTTACATTCCCGTGCCGACTGAAAGGGAGAAGGCTCAAGAGATTGTAAATATTTTCAAACCACTATACGAAAACGAGCAGATTCTGAAAATCGGACAAAACATAAAATACGACATCGAGGTGCTACACAACTACGGCATCGAGGTGAAAGGAAAAATGTTTGACACGATGATTGCACATTATCTCATCCAGCCGGAACTCCGACACAACATGGACTACATGGCTGAAATTTATCTCGACTATCAAACGATACATATCGAGGAACTTATCGGACCGAAGGGGAAGAAGCAGAAAAACATGCGCGACCTTCAGCCGGAGCAGATTTACGAATATGCCGCCGAGGATGCCGACATCACCTTGCAGCTGAAGAACAAACTCGAACCGGAACTGAAGAAATATGGCGCCGAGGATTTGTTCTGGAACATTGAGATGCCGCTCATGCCGGTGCTTGCCGAGATGGAGATGAATGGGGTGAGAATCGACACGGAGTCGCTGAATGAGACTTCTAATGTACTCACCGCCCGGATGAAGGAGATTGAGAAACATATCTATGAACTTGCAGGGGTGGAATTCAACATCGCTTCACCAAAACAGGTAGGCGAGGTTCTGTTCGACAAGATGAAGATTGTGGAGAAGGCAAAGAAGACAAAAACGGGACAGTATGTTACGAGCGAGGAGGTGCTACAGTCTCTCAAGCACAAGCACGAAATCGTTGCCGACATACTGGAACACAGGGGCTTAAAGAAACTCCTTGGCACTTACGTCGACGCTCTGCCAAAGCTTATCAACCCTCGCACAGGACATATCCATACATCGTTCAACCAGACAGTTACCGCCACAGGGCGTTTATCTTCGAGCGATCCTAACCTTCAGAATATCCCCGTTCGTGGCGAGGACGGCAAGGAGATTCGCAAGGCGTTCATTCCGGAGCCGGGCTGCGAGTTCTTCTCTGCCGACTACAGTCAGATTGAACTTCGAGTGATGGCTCATCTCAGTGGCGACGAGAATATGATTGAGGCATTCCGCGAGGGTCACGACATCCATGCTGCTACAGCGGCGAAGATATACAAAGAGGAGATAGACAGCGTAACCCGCGACCAGCGAACCAAGGCTAAGCGTGCCAACTTCGGCATTATATACGGCATCACGGTGTTCGGTCTTGCCGAGCGGTTGGAGATTAGTCGCGACGAAGCTAAACAGCTGATTGCCGGATACTTCGAGACTTTCCCCAAGGTGAAGGAGTATATGGACAAAAGTATTCAGATGGCTCGTGCAAAGGGATATGCCGAGACACTTTTCCACCGTCGCCGTTATCTTGCCGACATCAATTCGCACAACGGCACCGTACGCGGTTTTGCCGAGCGCAACGCCATAAACGCTCCAATCCAGGGCACTGCCGCCGACATCATCAAGGTGGCTATGATAAACATCTATCGCCGCTTCAAAGCTGAAGACATTAAGTCGAAGATGATTCTTCAGGTGCACGACGAATTGAACTTTTCCGTTCTCCCTGAGGAACACGACAAGGTGGAGCAGATTGTGATGGAGGAGATGCAGAACGCCTTCCACATGCAGGTGCCACTTGTTGCCGACAGCGGATGGGGCAAGAATTGGCTCGAGGCACATTGATAGCTAATTTATAGTTCTCCCAGAACTCCCAGTTATCCCAGTTCTCCCAGAACTCCCAAAACTCCTATAACTCCCAACAACAATAATAAAAAACAAAACAATGGAAAACTACGAATGGGCAAAAGGCATGAACTGTGCCGTAACCGTATGCGATGCCGAGGGCATCATCATCTACATGAACGACAAGTCGCGCGAAACCTACAAGAAGCACGGCGACCTGATTGGCAAGAACCTCTACGACTGCCACAACGAGCGGTCTCGTGAGATTATCCGCCACATCCTCGCCACTGGCGGCAGCAACGTCTACACGATAGAGAAGCATGGCGTGCACAAAGTTATCTACCAGACGGCATGGAAGAAAGCCGACGGCACCGTTGGCGGCATCGTGGAGATATCAATGGTAACCCCTGCCGACATGCCACATTATGTGAGAGGATAAATTATATACTTATCTTACTCTCCTCAACCACATACCGAAAAAACGGTCATAGACAATATATTTATTATTATACTTATACACGAACTCCCGCTGCAGCAGTGTTTTCAGAGCAAGACTGACACTGCTTGCTGCCGGGAGGGAATACTTTGAGATGAATTCCTGAGACAACACCGACGGTGTCTGTTTCTCACAAGCAATAGCAGACAAAAGGAGTGCTTGATTATCGGTAAGAGACTCATAATAATTGCAGAAAGCCACCTCTTGCTCATTGACGAGCTCTTTCATTACAGCATTAATCTCATTTATTGTGATTTCTCTACCGTTTTGATAAAGGCGGTTCAGTATATCCTGCACATACCATGTCTGCCCGTCAACACTATTGTAAAGATAAGCAAAGGTATCATTACTAAACGACAAGCCCTTATTCTTCATCCAACGGTTTGCAAATAACTGATACTCATTTATATCAACAACAGATAGACTAACAATTTGCGAACTCTGATAGAACGGTCGCTTGGCAGACAGAAACATGTCTGTCATTATATGTTGCTTGCTGCCTGCAAAAATAAAATACACGTTGGGCAGAAACTGTATATATGAACGCAGCAAAGCCTCTGCTCCGCTTTCTGGATATTCGGCAATTTGCTGAAACTCGTCAATAGCAATGTATATACGCTTTCCAGACTGTTTAAGGTATTCAAAAACATGCCGTAGCGAATCTTCTTTTTGGTCAGGAGAAACCGTAATGGAAAAAGTAGGCAAGCCGGTAATCTCATCAAACGACAATGTCGGCTTATAGGCAGCAAAAAAATCTGACACCTTTCTCATCATAGACTGAGAGAAAGTATCAACCTTTCCTAAAACCGTCTTCGCAAGAAGCTGTATGAACTGAGTCAAATTACGTGTTGCATTAATATCCACATAGAAGCATTTCACATCCGGCTCTTTTATATGGATAAACTCAAACACATGATGAATTAATCCCGTCTTGCCAATACGCCTTGGAGACACCAACACTACATTACGCTCATTATGCAAGGCACCAGTAACGGTTTTTGTCTCTTCTACTCGGTCGCAGAAATATTCTGCTCCCTTATATCCATAGATTACGAATGGGTTATTCAGCTGTTCCATAGCAACTTACGACGATTACACATTTTATGTTACATATTTTATGTAATGCAAAAATAAGTCTTTTATTTGGTATTTCCAAATGCAACAGGCGAAATGAACTGAAATACTTAAATTTACCTTTTCCTCTGCCTTAAAATATGGATCTAAGGAGGCATAGAATAAACAACCGTATCGTCCAATATCCATCTCACTTCAACACATCATCATTCATCAGGAAGCGGAATAGACTCATGAATACATAGCCGTTGTCGTCGGTATATGTGGCGATGTCGTCTCCAACGATAATTATCTTGCGGAAAGAGTCGTCGATTTTCTTCAGCGACATCAGTTCTTGCTCACGCTTATCTTCGTCAGCCAAAGCGTATGCCGACTGAATGTAGTATTTGTTGATACCATTGGTAGCAATAAAGTCAATTTCGTATTGCTGATAAGTACTCTTGCCTTGACGCATAACACGACTCTCAACAACACCTACATCAACAAGATAACCACGAATGCGCAACTCATTATAGACAACATTCTCCATAATATGCGTTATCTCCTGCTGACGAAAGTTGAGACGTGCATTGCGCAGACCAACATCCACAACATAATATTTCTTTATGCTGTCATAATACTTTCTTCCCTTCACGTTATAGCGCCTCGCTCCTTCAAACAAAAAGGCATTGTCAAGATATTGCATATAAGAGCCAACCGTTTCGACATCAACTTTAACGTGCTGTACACTTTCCAGCGTGTTTCTGATTTTGTTAGGATTAGTAAGCGAACCGATTGACGAACACAGCGAATCTACAATATTCTCAAGGGCAACACGGTTCTTTACCCCATTGCGCTCAACGACATCATCAAGATATGTCTTATTCCATAATCGCTGCAGATAAGCTATTTTCTGCTCAGGCGTGGGCTGGTTTCTTAGAGCCGGCATACCTCCATAAGTATAATATTCTTTCCAGAGGTCATTTACAGCTTCAGTACGACCGATACAGAATTCCTTAAAAGAGAAAGGATATACTCTAACTTCATCGCCTCGACCGCGAAATATTGTATTCAAATCGCTTGAAAGAAACTTCGAGTTGCTGCCAGTAATATAAACATCAATATTATCATGCGCATTAAGTCCATTCACGATGCGTTCAAATCCTTCAACCATCTGTATCTCATCAAGAAAAACATAATATTTCTCGCTGTCGCTTGTTATTCTTGAATACAAATGGCGTTTCAACACGATAGGGTCTGTCAGATCTTCACCGAAAAGATCTTCGTCTGTATCAAACGAAACACAAATAATATTTTTCTCAGCCACTCCTTGAGCTATCAGGTAGTTGTAATAAACCTTCTTTAGAAGCCACGACTTACCGCAACGGCGAGTTCCGGTTATAATCTTCACCTCACCATTGTCTCTTCTGTTAATGAGCTTTTGCAGGTATATTTTCCTGTCTATATATGTATTCATAGCTGTTCAAATCGAAATTTACTGCAAATTTACAATAAATTTCGGATTGAAAAGTATCTCAAATCGAAATTTACTGCAAAATTACAGTAAATTTCGGATAACTTCAGCAACATGATTCCTTTTCACCTTGTCTTTTCCCCTCTTCAGGAAAAGCAACAGACGAATATTGTCGCCAACTTTCAAACTCTTGCGCAGCTCGTCTTCCTTCACATATACAAGCGAAGCAAAACCTTCTGCGGTCATGACACCTTCTGGAGTTTCCGGTATCGGTGAGGTGATACGGTAGCGCAGATAGCCGTCAGTGGGGTTTACGTAGGTTACAACAGCCTGGAAGGTGCCGAAGGTTGTCAGTCCCTCATCGTGAGGCATAACGCTTATTACAGCGGCGCTTTTAAACTTGTCTTCG
>DAIOXG010000054.1:0-11607 GCA_036758085.1 Prevotella sp.
AAAGAGGTGCAGACGACAAGAGATGCAGTCGTTTGCATTATTGCCCGGTCTCTGTCTACAGAGCTCGGCGAGAACCGTTCAGCACGGTAGACGGCAATTATCTTCTTTTGTAACATTATTTTCCTTTCAAGAAAGTCTCAGCTTTTACAATATCCTCCTTATGGTCGATGTCGAGGATTTTGGAGAATTTATAAGCCTTGAGCTTCATACCGTCTTTTACGAGAGCCCTTTGGAAATTCCTCATGCGGCTTTCGCCGCGCTCGATACATTTCCTGAGAGTCGTAATCGACTTGTCCGACAGTCCGTAGATGCCACCCGAAATGATTTTGCATCCGTCTTGTGTGTCATGAAAACCGGTAATGCCCATCTCGTCGTCGGTAGAGATATAGAGTGGCTTTTCGTCGTCGATATAGTCGGTAACCGCCATCAGTCCGTCGCCGTTGCCGCCCTCCACATATCGTTTCAGCTCCTTTATATACTGTTCGAACTCCTCTTCGCGGAAGATTGTGTCGACGGTAGTCAGACAGAAGGTTGAGCCTTCGAGATATTTGCTTATCTCATACATGCTGTGCATGGAGCTTGGTGTGGATTTTACCAAAAAGCGCAGCGGCACGTGTCTTCCTCTCAGTCCGTCCTCTTGCATGTGTGCCAAGTGTTGGCTGACGAGTGTCGTCATACTGTTGCAGATGACGATAATTTCCTCAGCCTCGTTTTGCATAAAGATTTCTATCAGTCTGTCGAGAAGGCACTCGCCGTTGATTTTCACGAGAGGTTTCGGTGCTTCCACTCCCTCTTTTGCGAGCCGTGAGCCTTCTCCGGCTGCTATTATTGCATATTTCATTATTATATATTATAAGCCAATTAGTTGCAAAGTTATTATAAATTGGTAAATAAAAAGAATAAAGTTTAGTATTTTAGTTTTTTTTATATCCTTTGAGTTTGGCTTTAGCTGGTTCACTCACATATATGACAAAGTCTTTGGAAAATATGAAAGTAAGCATCCTATAATAGTTGTAGGTGTTGAGACAGAGCGGAAAATGAAAGACTTTGGGTTGAAAGGTATAGATTTTAGTAATGTTTACGGCTAATATTTAGTTATACACGCTGCGATATAAAGAAAGAGCAAAAATATCCTTCGCCTCCTGATGCATAGTGCATCAAAGATTTTAAGGCGAAGGATTTATTTTGTGCAGAAAGTGTCAAGTCGTTTGACACTCTAAAACTTTGAGCTTTTTATACTTCAGCATCCTCATCAATGAACTTGCGGGCAGCACGGAGCTGATGGCGCATGATGCTGATAAGCTCCTGGCTCTCCTGAAGAATGTTCAGGTAGAGGATGGAAATCTTCAGATTCTGTGCGGCGTTGCTGTCCTGCTGCATGCGGTTGATGTGGCGCAGACGCAGAGCCGAGAGGTCATCCTTACATTCGTCGGAAATGGTGAGAGTCTCGCGGTAGAGGTCGTAGCGGTTTGTAGAAATCATCTGTTCCGTATGGCTCATCAGTTCGTTCATCTGGCGGCGCACATTCTCGAATTCGCTTATATACGATTCCGGCATCGGCTGGAAATTGTTGTCCACATGCTCCTTGATAGGGTCGAGCATACGTCGCAGACAGTACATGTACTGCTGGTTGCAGTTGGAGCCAACGTGGAACCATGTGTTCCGCTCCAGGGCAATGTTCTGCGGAATGCGTCGCATGGCAAGGAATTCCTGTCGGCGAATCTTCTTCAGCGTGTCACGCTCGTTGTTGATTTCTCGGTAGGCAGAGCGCAGCTCCTTGAGGTTGTTGCCCGTAAGACCGTCGATAATCTTGTTGAATTCATCGATAGTGAAGCGGGTTACGAAACTCTGGGTCCGTCCGACATGCTTGCGTAGCAAGTCCCATACGATGTCCTTGTCGCGAGTGCGCATCATGAGCTGGAACACGTCGTCCTTACTTTCATTAGCCTGCTTCTTCTTGTAAGCCCTTCCGCTACGCCAGAGCAGATAGATGTCGAGCACCATAAATGCAATCATGATAGGGAATCCGCCGAAGTGCATCATCGTGCACACCAGGGCGCAGGCGGCAAAGGCAACGCCGGCAGTAACGAACCATCCACCGATGACGGACAACACACCCGTTACACGGAACACGGCACTGTCGCGGCTCCAAGCCTTGTCGGCGAGCGACGAACCCATAGCCACCATAAAGGTAACGTAGGTAGTAGAGAGAGGCAATTTGTAGTTCGTGCCGATAATGATAAGCATGGCAGCGAGAACAAGGTTGACGGCAGCGCGCACCTCGTCGAAGGCAGCTCCGTTGGCAATGATAGCCTCCTCCTTGTTAAACCTTGTGTCAATCCATTTAGATGAAGACTTCGGCATAATCTGGGCAAGTCCGTTACCCATATCCTGAACGGCACGCACGATAGAGCGTGCCACCTTAGAAGATCCGAACATCTCGTCGCCCTCATCCTGTCGGCTCAGGTCAACACTCGTCTTCACCACGTTTTGAGCCTTTTTGGAAGTAGCCATTGCCGTAATCATGATTATGCCGGCAATAAGCAGGTAAATCAGCGGACTCTTGGCTGATGTCATCAGCGATGTCATCATATAGCCGTTGTAGTTGCCGTTGCCGTGGGCAAGGTAATCCTGTAGAGAGTCAAGACCGGCGAGCGGCACACCGATAAAGTTTACGAGGTCGTTGCCGGCAAAAGCCATGGCAAGGGCAAAGGTGCCGAGCAGTACGATAATCTTGAACACGTTGACGTGGAAGAGATAGAGAATCTCGTTGAGCACTGTAGAAGCAACAAAAACGATGAGCAGAAGCATCGGTGTGTTGTCTTTTATGAAATTCTTAGTTTCATCGCCAATAAAAGGCGAACCACCAAGTCCCTTGATGAAGATGAAATATGCAAGAGCCGTGAAGGCGATGCCGCCGAAGATGGCAATGGAATAGCGCAGGTGTTTAGTGTAGTTGAAGGTAAACACGATGCGCGACAGCCACATCACTATAGTTCCGAAGAAGAATGCGATAGCCACCGACACGAATATGGCGATGATGACGCTCAGCGCCTTACTGCTGTTCAGCAGATCGGTAAATGCGAGCGACGGGTCGGCATTCATCTTGAAAAGAGCCAGGATAAACGTGGCACCGAGCAGTTCGAAGACAAGCGAAACTGTAGTAGACGTCGGCATACCGAGCGAATTGAAAATGTCGAGGATGACGACATCCGTAACCATGACGGCAAGGAAAATCGTCATTACTTCGGCAAACGAGTAGTTCGCCGGGTGCATGATGCCGTGTCTCGCCACATCCATCATTCCCGCACTCATCACGGCTCCGATGAGCACACCCATAGATGCGATAATGAGCACCGTGCGGAATTTAGCCACCTTGGCTCCGATGGCAGACTGCAGGAAGTTGACAGCATCGTTGCTCACTCCCACGAACAAGTCGAAAACCGCCAGCAAAAGCAGGAAAGCGACAATTATAAAATAGATTGATTCCATAATGAATTTATTTGTTTTGTTATTTTCTGAATTTTCCGCTGCAAAGGTAAAACGGACATATTACAAGCGGTTTAAACAGATATTTCATTTGTGTTACAATTTTATCATCTTGTCTTATTTTAGCCTGTATAATTCATAGGATAGAATAATGTATATTAGCGGAAGTTATTATTCTTTTTAGACGTCCCCCCGATAAACATAAAAAACATTTTCCACTCACACATAAAGTAATGTAAAAATGAAAAGTAAATTTTTTATATCTAATTCTTTGATGTTAAAACAAAAATTGCTAATTTTGCTATCGTTATATAACAATATTGTAATTATGAGAAAAATTTCCAATCCGTTTGTCGGCAAAGAAGGCTATAATTGCTTTGGCTGTTGTGAGGGAAATCCCGTAGGAATACACATGACGTTCTATGAAGACGGAGACGACGTGGTAAGTTTCTGGAAACCGCAGCCGGCATATCAAGGATGGGTCGATACCCTCCACGGCGGAATACAGGGCACAATGCTCGATGAGACGGCAGCATGGGTGGTGTTCAGAAAGCTACAGGCTATCGGAGTTACAACAAAACTGGAGGTTAGATATCACAAACCGGTGAAGACTACCGACTTGCAGCTTACGCTCCGCGGCCACATAGTAGAGCAGAAGAGAAATCTCGTAACCATTGATTTGACTCTTGAGAATTCAAGAGGCACAGTATGTACTACGGCACGTGCCGTATATTATGTGTACGACAAGGAAAGATCGAAGGAAATGGGATTTGAAGGTTGCGGACTGGAGGGAGACGAACTGCTTCTCTGATATTTCTGTTTTCCTTAAACCATAAGTATAACGAATAAAAACAGACACAATTGGATATACTGATAGCTGATAATCAAGATATAACCTATGAGGGGCTCGCCAGCGTATGCAGTACTTTGAGCAAGGAGCATGTATATAGGGTAGCCGACAAGGCATCGCTGATAGAACGGCTGAAGAATGATGACAATGCAGCCGTAATAATCGACTACACATTATTTGATATAAATGATGTGGAAGAATTACTTATCCTCAGCCAGCGATTCGTAAACACAAAGTGGGTCTTGTTCAGTGAAGAACTGAGCCGTGACTTTGTAAGGCAGATAGCCGTGGTGTCGCAAAACTTCAGTATCGTATTGAAGGAATCGCCGCTCTATGAAATAAAGGCGGCAATCAGTAGTGCATTGAAGGGCACACGCTTCATCTGTCAGCATACGGCAGAAATGCTTATTATGCCGGAGGAGAAAACAGAAGAAACAGTGAAGCTTACCCGTACTGAAAAGGAGATATTGCGCGACATAGCCAGTGGTATGACGACAAAGGAAATAGCCGAGAAACGAATTTCAAGTTTTCATACCGTTAATACGCATAGAAAGAATATCTTCCGTAAGCTCGGAGTGAACAATGTTCATGAGGCAACAAAATATGCGTTGCGTGCAGGTCTCGTGGATTCGGCAGAGTATTATATTTAAATGGTATTTTATATTTAAAGTGTATTATATTAAAAGAGGTATAGTCGTGTATTTAGATTGGTAGAGCATACAGATACCCACTTTTATTACACCAGCTAACTTTTATTATACCAGCTAACTTTTATTACACCAGCAAAATTGTTTTTATAAGAAACAAAAACGGCGATGTTTCACAACACCGCCAGTTCTACTTTTTGTTTTCTAACTAACTTATTATCAACTATTCATTACTCATTTTGAATTCACTGCTGCAAAGTTACTATTATTTTATGCTTGTATGTTAGTTTTTTAGTATAAAAACATACGTAAACGTTTGCGAAATCAAACTAATTTATTAATTTTGCAACAACTACGCTTGATATTTTTTATAGCAACGGGAAATATTCATTTGTCATGTATGATGATGTCAAACGGCAGAGATTAATTTAGCAACTATTCAGTAAACAGATTATGAAACAACATAGAGTATCATTAAAAGATTTGGCGGCAGAGCTTGGAGTAAGCATTGCAACCGTATCGCGTGCCCTCAGAAACAGTCATGAGGTGGGCGACGAACTTCGTGAGCGGGTGCAGAAACTTGCCAAAGAACTTAATTACAGGCCAAACCCTTTCGCACAAAGTTTGAGGAGCGAGGCTCCAAAAGTGATAGGGGTGGTGGTGCCAAATCTTGTTACTCATTATTATTCAGCTGTACTCGACGGAATAGAGGATTATGCTTCTCAGGAAGGATATTCCGTTATTGCTATAAACAGTCATGAAAACTATGTGAAAGAGGAAAAGGCTATCGACAACTTCATAAATATGCACGTTGAAGGCATTATAGCCTGCCTGTCGCAAGATACCGTAGATTATTCCCATTTCAAGGAGATATATAAAATGGGAATACCGCTCGTGTTCTTTGCCCGCACATGTTTGCCGGAACTCTTTTCACAGGTTGTGGCAAATGGCGCCGAAGCTGCCGAGCAGGCAACACTTCATCTTCTTGAAACCGGCAGTCGGAGAGTTGCCTTCATCGGAGGTCCGAACCATCTCGACATGGTTAGGCGACGCAAGCATGGCTATCTTGAAGCACTGAAGCAGTCGAGGATTCCTATCGACAGAGATATAATAATCTGTGACAAGATTGACTTTGAGAGTTCGCGAGAGACGGCGTTGCGACTTCTTTCCTCTGAGAACAGTCCGGATGCCATTCTTGCCTTCAACGATATTATAACTTATGCTGCCTTTGATGCGATAAAGACACTCGGGCTTCGGATACCGGAGGATGTGGCAATAATAGGATTTACAGATACCGATGCCTCGGCATTTGTTACGCCGAAACTGTCGTCAATCGAAGACCAGTCGCATAAAACAGGAGCTTTGGCTTGTGAATTGTTGATGAGAAATATTGGCGGCGACACGAAAATATATAAAGAGGTAGTACCGATGATTCTCAAGATAAGAGAAAGTTCAGATAAGGTAAAACAAAGTAATTCTTAATAAGTAACAGTAAAAATTATCAACCAAAGAAATTATGAAGAAAAGTGTATTCATGGCGGCTGTTGCAGCTGTCATTATGGGTTCATGCGGCTCATCAAAAATGGCAAGTGATGTGGCTTCGCTTGATGGAGAATGGAATATCGTTGAAGTAGAAGGAAATGCCGTAAAGGCTGGCGACAGTGAGAATGTGCCTTTCCTTGGATTTAAGACTGGCGAGAATCGCCTCTACGGAAATACCGGATGTAATTTGCTTACCGGTAGTATTGCCGGTAATATAAAGAACGGTGAGATCGACTTCAGCAAGACGGGCAGTACACGGATGATGTGTGCCGACATGAAGGTAGAGCGAATGGTGCTCGATGCTCTCGGCAAGGCAACACGCTTTAGCATAGACGGCAGCAAGAAAATGACGCTCAGCGACAAGAGTGGCAAAGCCGTAGTGGTATTGAACAGAAGATAATATTGCCGTATGAAAAAAGCTCATATCCGTGAATTAGGATATGAGCTTTTTTCATACATTTATTTATTTCGTTTTATTATGCTATTGTACAGTCATTCCTTGTCATCATCTTCCATTACATCGTCAAGCTTGTTGTTCCAAAGATATTTTCTCGTTTCATTTACAATGACATTGCTCAGGAACAGAAGCGACAGTAAGTTTGGTATAGCCATCAGGGCATTCATGATGTCGGCAATGTTCCATACAAGTTCAAGATTTATCACGCTACCCACGAAGATGGCAATAATGTAGAGAATGCGATAGGCAAGCTTGAGCTTCCTGCCACACAAATATCCAATAGCCCGCTCACCATACAGTTCCCAGCCAAGGATAGTACTGAATGTAAAAGTAAGGAGTCCGAAAATAAGCAGCGGTGTGCCGATATATGGAATCTTGCCGAACGATACTTGTGTCAGTGCTGCACCGCTTGTACAATTTATATCAGGATAGGCAATAATACTGCTCACGATGACCAATCCTGTCAGAGCGCATATAACCACCGTGTCCCAGAAAGTTCCAGTAGAAGAAACCAGAGCCTGCCTTACGGGATTTCTTGTCTGGGCAGCCGATGCTACAATCGGTGCCGAACCCATACCCGACTCATTGGAAAACAGACCACGGGCTATTCCGTAGCGTGCGGCAAGTATGATCGTACTTCCTACGAATCCACCGCCTGCCGACCTTGTTGTGAATGCCGATTTGAAAATCGCTTCTATAGCCGGAATGATGTATTCGGAATTTATGAACAGGATTATGATGCAGCCGATAACATACAGCAGAGCCATGATCGGGACGAGCATACTGCATACACGTGCTATGCCTTTAACACCGCCGATAATGACGGCAGTGGCAAGAGCGCAGACAACGGCTCCGGTGATAAATGGCGACACTCCGTAATTCTGGAACGTAAGTGTAGATATAGCGTTAGCCTGTACCGTATTTCCTATTCCGTAAGCTGCAATGGCAGTAAACACAGCAAACAGGATGGCAAGCTTCTTCCATCCCAACCCGCGTTCCAGGGCATACATCGGTCCACCGTACAGCTTACCGTCTTTCCTCTTTATCCGGTATTTTATAGCCAGCAAGCCTTCGGCATATTTCGTTGATATTCCGAAGAATCCTGTCAGCCAGCACCATAACACGGCTCCCGGTCCGCCAAGAGCGATAGCAGTTGCCACACCGATAATATTTCCAGTTCCGATAGTTGCTGCAAGTGCGGTGGCAAGAGCTCCAAACTGCGACACGTCGCCGTTTGAGTCTTTGTCCTTTTTCACCGACAGTTTTATAGCCGTCCACAGTTTACGTTGCGGAAATCTCAGTCGTATGGTCAGGAATATGTGTGTTCCGAGCAAGAGGATAATCATTGGCCATCCCCATATAAAACTACTGAGTTTTACGAATAATTCGTTTACTTCATCCATGACTATATAATATTTGTGTTTGTTTCCTTTATTGTCGCGACAATAAATCCTGTTAATCCCTTTCGTTCCATCTTATTGCATATTTTTCCACTCCAAGAGCCTTGAGCATCTTTCCGAACTGCTGTTCCGCATTAGCCTGTGCCGTTTGGATATTCTCCTTTGTCATGCATCGTCGGAGCATTTTGTTATAAGCCGTATGATACATATTCTCCCTGTCGGCATCAGTCCAGTCTCCGGTTTCGATAAATGCTTTCGTGCGAGCTTCGTCAATGAAATTATTGTCGAGGAGTTCAATAGGTGGCAGTGTTACGATAGTGCTGTCGCCTTTAGTTTCCACCCATTTAGGACCCGTCTTGTGCATATTCAGACCGAGACTGATTTTGCCGTAATAAATTCTCACCAGTTTGTCGTCTCTGAGAAACCCCTTCTTTGTAGTGTCAACAAGTTCCTCGTCGTCGATAGACAGGAACTCCCATTCTGCGATTTCCTTCATCGATGTGATGATGGTCGGTGTTACGTCAATCTTTTCATCGGCACCGACTTTAATATTGTTCCCCTCTGAAGCCTTGCATAGTCTGAAAGCCAAAATCACAACGG
Organism: Prevotella sp.; assembly: GCA_036758085.1. Lineage (GTDB taxonomy): Bacteria > Bacteroidota > Bacteroidia > Bacteroidales > Bacteroidaceae > Prevotella. Next base: position 8,986 of record DAIOXG010000054.1, read on the forward strand.
CTAAGACGATAATGCCCCACAGGGTTATGTTCAGTTTTGTAAGATTTATCTTCTTCATACAGTCAATGTCATTTACCATTTATTTACCTTCAACAACTGTCGTCGGGTCAACCATCTTCATGATGTCGGCAGCAGTAAAGTCCTTGTTGAATGTTACAGTAATGTCCTTTTCGTCATATCCCAATGCCGCAAGGAACGGTACGATAATTTTTGCAGCACTTCCACGTGCCATTTCCGTAATGTTCATTTTCGGGATATCCTTGATGATAGCCTCGCGTCCCTGCTGTTCATAGTTGGCAAGTTCGGCATCAGAGAAATCCTGTCTCATGAGAGCAACATATTTCCTTATTTCGCCGTGGTTAATCTTGCTTGCCGTCAGCAGTATCCTCGGTTCAGGTAGAATGATGTCGATCTTGTTTCCGTTTTTCTTGATATCTCTTGCCGATATTTCGCTCAAATCGATATATGCCTTTATCGTGGCATCAACGGGAATGGCAATTTTCCTTGTGCCGACAGGCAGAGCCACGTCGAAGTTGTGTTGTAGGAATTTGCCCTTTGCCCTAATCTGGTCGTCGTGGGTAATAATTTTGTGGACTTTAAATTCGGCGGTATACAGTTTAGAGCATTTCTGTATTTGAGTAACGAGCATAGGTATAGTGTCAACCTTTTCCAGAACATTGTCCTTTGTTTCTTTATGGGAGCATGAGGAAAAGGCAAGAAAGCATACAATACCTATTATATATATATGTAATCGATTCATGTATCAATATAATGTAATTATGTCGAGATGCAGCTTACTTTATGCAAAGGTAATGCAAATCGAGAGCAGAATGAAATGAATGTATTCATTTCTTATGCCGAGATGCAGCTTATCTTATGCAAAGGTAATGCAAAAATATATAATCTGAAAGATTTGTCGGTTGTTTGTTCGTGTTTTATACATATTTCCTATACCTTTGCAATGAAAAAACAATTATTAAAGATAAGATGAAAGGCATTTACGCTTCTGTATTCATAGCGCTTGGAGTTTTGGTGCTTTCCTCTTGTGAGGAGAAGAAGAAGACTCAAGATATCATCGCCCCCAAACCTGTAGTTAAGGCACCGTCTGGTCCGGTCAAGATGCAGGGGTATAACCATTCTGAGAAAGTGGAGTGGGGAGGACGTGCTTTCACGGTTTCAATAAACCGGGTTGTAGATGATTCTGCTCCAGTATTTTCCGACGAGAGTAATAATAAATATTATGAAAACAAGATAACACTTGTTGTAAAGAGCTCTGATGGTTCGGAGTTTTTCCGTCGTGAGTTTACAAAACAGTCATTCTCGCAAATTATAGACAATACATATCTCTCGAAATCCACTATCCTTGGTCTTGCAGTAGATCATGTTGATGCCCATAGTGTAGTCTTCGTGGCAAGTGTCGGCTGTCCCGATCAGTTGAGTGATGATTTTATTCCAATCAATCTGACGCTCTCTGATTCTGGCAGTTTGTCGATGAAGAAAGGTGATGATATCGGAACATCAGACAATCCCAATGCTGATGACGATGAAGAGGGGGTATAATATCCTCAACATACAGTATTAAGTATAGAAAAGTTTTTCGGTGATTTCACCCTCACACCCTCACCAATAGCCTTGAAAGTCCCTGTTTATCGGCGTTTCAAGGTGTGAGGGTAAGTGTGAGAGTGTGAGGGTAAGTGTGAGGGTAACTATTTCATTGTAAGCTCCACAGGACAATGGTCGGAGCCGAATATCTCGGTATGTATGGTAGCCCCATCAAGCTTTTCTTTCAGTCTGTCGGAAACGATGAAGTAGTCGATACGCCATCCCGCGTTTTTCTCCCTTGCTTTAAATCTGTACGACCACCATGAGTAAATCTCCTTTTTGTCTGGGTAGAAGAATCTGAAAGTGTCGATGAATCCGTTGTTAAGCCATGTAGTCATCTTTTCCCTTTCCTCGTCTGTAAAACCGGCATTCTTGTGGTTCGTCTTAGGATTTTTCAGGTCAATCTCTTCGTGTGCCACGTTTAGGTCGCCACATACGATAACCGGTTTCTTCTCGTCCAGTTTCTTTATGTAGTCAAGGAAGTCGTCTTCCCATTTCATTCTGTATTCCAGTCTTCTCAGTCCGTCTTGTGAGTTCGGTGTATATACCGTAATGAGATAGAAGTCTTCCATCTCGAGCGTTATCACTCGTCCCTCGTGGTCATGCTCTTCTATGCCCAAGCCGTAAGTTACGTTTATCGGTTCGTGTTTAGTGAAAACAGCCGTGCCGGAATATCCCTTTTTCTCGGCATAGTTCCAATAAGATTTATATCCCTCGAATTCGATGTCGAGCTGTCCCGCCTGCATCTTTGTTTCTTGCAGACAGAAGAAGTCGGCATCAAGTTTCTTAAAGCTCTCGCTGAAGCCTTTACCGACACAGGCTCTCAGTCCGTTAACGTTCCAGGAAATGAATTTCATAGACATATTATTTTTGTTTAATGTTTTGTTTTTCCTTATCAGAAATTCTCAGTGAATGCATTTTCTATAAATTCATAAAATCCATTATCTATAAATAAGGGCGGACTCATATTAAAGTCCGCCCCGATTATAGATGATTCTATTACTGATTTAAAATTTTGCA